>NYWO01000125.1 GCA_002685075.1 Arcobacter sp. | reverse complement strand
ATTTTTGGTCTTTGCTTGACTACTAAAGTAATTTAGTAGCTAGATAAATTATTGTCTTTAAAACAAAACTCGGCTTATGAGTTTACCTTTTCTAAATCAACTGATTTTTAACAAATTCTAAATAATGTCCTTCTTCCTCTTCAAGTTCTTTATGATTACCTCTTTGAACGATTTTACCTTCATCTAAAACATAAATAATAGTTGCATTTTTTACTGTACTTAATCTATGTGCTATCGTAATTACAGTTTTACTTCTTAATATCTCTTCTAGTGCAATAAAAAGTTTTGCTTCTGTATGTACATCAAGTGCTGATGTTGATTCATCAAAGATAACAACAGCAGGATCTGCAATTATCATTCTAGCAATTGAGAGTCTTTGTCTTTGCCCGCCACTTAATCTAACACCATGACGTCCTACCATTGTTTCTAAACCATCTGTCATTTTTGCAATTACATCATCAAGTTGTGCTATTTTTAAAGCTTTATGAATTTGTTCATCACTTATATTTTCATTTCCCATTGTAATATTGAATTTTAATGTATTATTAAAAAGTATTGGCATTTGAAGTACTAAAAATATATTTTCTCGTAAACTTTTTTTATCTAGTTTTTCAATACTCATACCATTATAAAAAATATCACCACTTTTCTTTGAATAAAATCCTGAAATTATTTGTGCTAGTGTTGTTTTACCACTCCCACTTGCCCCAATTAAAGCTACTTTATCGGAACTTTTTATATCTAAAGAGATATTTTCTAATATATTTTTTTCTTCAGTATATGAAAAGTTTAAGTCTTTTATTGAGATATTAACTTCTTTATTTTTAACACAAAGCTCTTCTTCTCCACTTTTTTCAATATTTAAATCTAAAATTTTATTGATTCTACTTATTGCAGCATTTGCACTTGCATATGAGTATTGAATTGATAAAATATCTTGAACAGGAGTCATAATAAACCAGATATAACCAAACATTGCAAACATCATACCAATTGATAAATCATTATATTCAACTAAAATAAGACCAGTTGCTCTAAAAATTTCAAAGGCAATTAAAAATACTGTAAAAGATAATCGTTCATAAGCAACACTTTTATAATTATATTCATTTGAAGCTATTTGGATATTTTTGGCTTTTTTTATAGCTTCATTAAAAAAATATTCTTCTTTGTTACTTGCTTTAATTTGTCCAAATAAATCTAATGTTTCTCCAACATTATCTTGAAATTCTTCAATTGCTTGGTTCTCTTCTTTTTTTAAAGCACCTGTTTTCTTAGATATTTTTTTAGATAAAAGCATAATAATGGGTTGAATAAAAAGAATCATTAAACCTAATATTGGATCAATTGCTATAATTACAATAGCAACACCCATTAAAGTTAAAATAGAAGCTACAAATTTACTTGCAATTGAGATAATAAAAGTATCTAAAGTATTTATATCAGTTACTAAATTTGAGGATATTGCACCTGAACCTAAACTTTCATATTCATTCATATTTACAAGTTTTAAATGAGTTAGTATTTTTACTCTTAATTTATAAGTTACATATTTTGAGATATATGTAAAAAGTTTTGTAATTATTACAGTAAATACGAAGTGAATTAATCTTAAAAGCATAACGACAATTGTCACTATTGCTATATAGTAAAAGGCATTACCAATGCCTAAAGTATCGTTAATTGTATTTACAAAAAAGTCAGGTTTTTTAAGTAATACTTCATCAACTAAAATTGGAAGCATCAAGGGAATGGGAATACTTATTAAGATAGCTATAAAAGTTATAGCTTGACCTAAAAGTAGGTGCTTCTTATTATCTAAAAGTAGTTTAAATATATTTTTAAAGGAAATGTGTTTATTCATAGTAATCTTTCTTAATTAAATTAGTTAAGTTTTACTATAAATACCTTAATTTAAATTAAATCTATAGCCAATTCCTGAGATATTTTTTATTAAATCTTTATATGTTTTTTTTCTTAATTCTTTTACAAGTGATCTTAGCGCATCATGTGTCATAGAACCTTCCCAAATACCTTTATCAATTTCTTCATATGAAACTGTATTATCTGCTTTATTTGACATAAATTTAAAAAATTCATTCTCTTTTCTTGATAGTAAAACAATTTTATTATTTTTTAAAAGTATTTGATTGTAGTAGTCATAAATATAGCCATTTTGTAGGTTAATAATATTTGATTTATTTGCATCATATGTTTGAATACAAGTTCTTAAAGATGAGATTAATTCTTCTTTTTTTACAGGTGCTTGTAAGAATTTTAAAAGTCCTATTTTTATACTTTCAATTAATTGAATATTTTCTATTAACTTACTTACAATTATGATTTGAATTTTTTCATATTTCTTTCTAATTTCTCTAAAATATTTAATATTATTGTATTCTGAGAATATAATATTTATTTTTTTTGTATTTAATACATTTGTAGTTTTATTTAGATCATCTACGAGAAAAAACTCTTTAGCATTTATATTTAGGTATTCTATTGCTGTTTCTTGAGTAAAATCATTTGATATATATAGTACATTTAAGTACTTTAACTCTTTCATTGATATTCCTATTTTTTAATAATAAGCAGAGTTATAACATAAAGAGTATAAAAAATAATTTAAGTTATTTTTTGAAGAGCTTGTAAAATAGTAAAAGTTCTTACTATTTTACAGGTGCAGCTAACATTTTTTCACAAACTTCTAGTTTCATACCATCATGAAATTCACAGTTAAGACCACATTTATATGTACCAGTATCTGTAATTTTAAGTATTGCTAATTGATTTTCAGATTCTTTTTGACACTCTTGTAGAGTTTTAAAAAATACTGGGCTTTTAAGACTTCTTTTACTGTTTGTTTTATCAGGATAAATAAAAGAATGCCACTTTTCTTCTGGTTTTTCTTCCCAACAACCTGTGAAAAGAAAAGCAATTACAGTTAGTACTAATAGGTTTTTATACATTCAGACTCTTTTTTCGTTTGATTGTAGTAAAATTATATTTAGAAAAGCTTAAACTATAACATTTTGAAGTGTTTGTTTAATCACATCAAAATCTTTAAGTTGTTCTTTTAATCTTAAGTTTTCTAAATAAAGTTCAATTGCTTTACTTAGTTGATCACTTACTTTTCCTGTAGATGCTGCTTTATTAATAGTATCAGGTTTATATCCTAATTCATAAGATAATTTTTTATATGTAAGATTTAAATCTTTACAAACTTGTTTTATTACATTTGGATGTAAGTCTTCATATAATTCGTCTGTATTAATATTAAATGTTTCAGCAGTATTACAAACTATATCTTTTTTAAGAATTAGTATATTTCTATAATAGTAGTGTTTAGAACTTGGTTGAAATAGTTTTAAATTTTCTTTTAAAACTGAAATAAATAATTTTTTACCATCACATCCAATCATTTCATCAAATACAGTAACTAAACTTTTTTCATTTAAATGCTTAAATGTTTCAAGAAACATAAAAGAGTTGATATATTTTGTTTTAGTTTTAGACTCTTTATATTCTTCAAAAGTAAATTCAATATCTTCTTCTTCATATTTTAAACAAAGATTTTCTTTTGGCATATTTGTTTTAATTACTATATGAAAGTGTAAAATATTATCTCTATTATTTGAGAAAACATTTATAATGTTTTCTGATTTAATAGAATACTTTTCTAATAAGGTATTTATAATTTGTTCTACATATTTTATATCTTTATATGTATTGTCAATATCTCTTACTAAATATGGTGTTTTATTAAACAGTTTTCCTATTTGTGTCATGATTTATCCTAAATCTTTAGTTGTGTTTATATATATATTATACATAAGAAATAAGTAAATTCACTTACTATATCATTAAAAAATGAAGAAAAAGAGTAAAAAATAGCAAAAATATTGATTAATTCTTAAAATGCTATGAAAGGGCTATTTTATTGATTTAAAGACGCTACTTTTGCTATACTTGGGTGTTTAACAATTATTACACAGTTATTATGCTATAATAATAATAAAATAAATAAAGTATTAAAAATGAAAAAGACATTAATATTATTTTTACTTATAATTAGTTTTCTTTTTGCTAAAGATGATTATTCAGAAATGAGTACTCAAGAGTTAATCGCAATAATGGGATATGTTAAAGCTGAAAATAAAAATAAATTTGTTCGAGAATTAAAATCAAGAATCTCTACAATGAGCGCAAGTGAAAAATCTTCTTATGAAAATAATTTACCAAAGTTGAAAAAATAATGAAAACAAAACTGTTATTATTAGAAGATGACTTGACTTTAAATGAAACAGTTGTTGAATATTTTGAAGATGAAGGCTATGAAGTAGTATCTATTTATGATGGAGAAGATGCAATTTCTGCTATTTATGAAAATAGCTTTGATTTATTGCTTTTAGATGTAAATGTTCCTAAGATGAATGGTTTTGAAGTTTTAAAAGAGATAAGAAAAGAGGGGAATACAACCCCTGCTATTTTTATCACATCATTAAACTCAATGGATTCTTTAGAAGAAGGCTATGATAGTGGGTGTGATGATTATATTAGAAAACCTTTTGCTCTAAAAGAACTTTTAATTAGAGTTCAAACAATAATCAAAAGAGAGTTTTCAGTAAAAAATAATCTAATACAAATTGATAAGGATATTACTTTTGATTCAATATCAAATGAACTTATATCAAATGGGGAAATAATAAAACTTAATTTTAAAGAGTTAAAACTTCTAAAGTTTTTTTTACAGCATCCAAATGAACTTTTAGTTCATGATAGAATTTATGATTATGTTTGGGAATATGATGAAGAATATAGTGATAATTCTTTAAGAACTTATATAAAAAACCTTAGAAAGGTATTAGGAAAAGATAAAATTGTTAGTCTTAAAAAGCTTGGATATCGATTTAACCAAGAGCGAGACTAGAACTCTTCTTGGATTTAGTCTTCTGTACTCTTTCTTAGTTCTCGTAATAATTGGTGGTATTTCGTTTACATACTATAAATTCCAAAAAGATTTAATGTTACAAGAAAAACGTCATCAACTTCAAGAATATTCAAATGATTTTATTTTTAAACTAAAAGATCTACATGTAAATTTTGACAAATATAAATTTTATCCAAGAGTTAATACCTTTAATTCAGCAATTTTTGATAGTGATAAAAAGCTTATTTTTTCAACACTAAAAGAAGAAAATATAAAATTTGATAAAGTTACATATATTTCAAATAAAATGATTCATTATATAAAAGAACCAGAATCATATTATCTAGGTGCAAAATATGTTATTATTGAAGTTCCTGATGAGAACTTATGGTTTGTTCGTGTTAAAGGTGAAATTATTACATACTCACTAGTAGCTTTTATTTTCATGTTAATACTTGGATATTTTATTTCAAAGCTATTTTTAAAACCTATGAGGGATGCTTTACATTTATTAGATAGGTTTATTAAAGATACTACTCATGAGTTAAATACACCTATTTCAGCCATTATTACAAATATCGAAATGATTGATAAGAATGTATTAGATGAAAAATTAAAAAGAAAAATAAATCGTATTGATATTGGTGCAAAAACAATATCTAATATTTATGAAGATTTAACATTTTTAACACTAAATAATAAAATTATATCACAAAATGAAGAGTTGAATTTATCAAATATAATTAAGCAGAGAGTCGAATATTTCAAAAGTTTGGCAACTATAAAAAAAATAAATTTTATACTTAATATAAAAAAAGACATATATTTAAATACTGATGTAAAAAAAATCTCAAAACTAATAGATAACCTAATCTCAAATGCAATTAAATATAATAAAATAGCAGGGACAATAACTATTATTCTTAAAGAGAATCTTTTAAGTATTGAAGACACAGGAAAAGGTATGAGTAAAGAAAACTTAGCAAATCTTTTTGAAAGATATTCAAGGTTTGATAAAAGTGTTGGAGGCTTTGGAATAGGGCTTAATATAGTTTCATTAATAGCAAAAGAGTATAATTTAGATTTAAAAGTAGAATCAGAAATAAATAAGGGTACTAAAATAGAGGTAATATGGCAAAATTACTATTAATCATTTTTCTTTTTTTCTCTTTTTTACAAGCTGCAAAAACAAAAAATGTATATGAAAACAATTGTGTAAAATGTCATAAAAAACTTCCTGTTTCTATTGATAAATATTTTTATAGGTATTTATTAAAATATAGTAGTGAAAAAAATGTAAAAAAAGCTATGTTCTCTTTTTTAAAAAAACCAGAAAAAGATATGACTATCATGCCCGAAGCTTTTATTAAAAGATTTGGTGTTAAGAAAAAGAGTAAATTAAGTGATAAACAACTAAATAAAGCTTTAGATATCTATTGGGAAAAATATAAAGTTTTTGGTAAATTAAAGTAAAAAATCTCCACAATAAGTACACTATTTAAAAATATACTTCTTAAAATTTAATTACAAAAGGAGTTTTAGATGAATAAAATATTACTATCAATTTTAATGTGTGGCTCTTTTGCTTTTGCAAAGCAACATACAACAACTTTTCATGCTTATGTAACACATAGCGAACCTGTTTATGAATATAGACATCATAATAATTATGATGAATCTAATTATTACAGAAGTGATTATGATGATAGATATGAGCCAAATTACAATACTAATAACTACTCTAATAGCTATGCAAATAATAATAATATAGGTTTAGATACAATTGTTGGTGGAACAATTGGTGTTATCATAGGAAATCAAATTGGTAAGGGTAATGGTAAAACAGCTGCAAAAATTGTAGGTGGTTTATTAGGTGCTTCAATTGCAAATAATTCAAGAGATAATAATGCATATGCCCAAAATGCATCTTATACTAGAAATTATGATAATCATAATAGATATAAAAAACATAGAAAAATTAGAAAGCAAAAGGTTTTAGTTGGATATAAAAATTACTTTGTTTATAAAAATAGAGAGTTTCATAAATTTTCAAATCATAGAAAAAATAGAATAAGAATTACTGAAACAATAAACTTTTAACTCAAGGTAAACTTGAGTTAAAAAATCTTAAGTTAATAATCTACCAACTGTTTGTTGATTTATATTATTTGCTTGTGCTGAGGCAAATGCACCAATTTGAGCTAAAACATTTTGTTTAGAGAAGTTTGCTGATTCTTTAGCATAATCTACATCAAATACAGAATTAGCTTCAAGAGTTTGATTCTTTTGTGTTAGAAGATTTCTAGATGAGCTTTCCAACTGATTAGAAACTGAACCAAATTCACTTCGTATATCACTTAATCCACTAATAGCATCATCCACATTTTCTAAAAAACTTCTTGCATCACTAGAGCTAAAACTACTAGCATCTTGATTTAAAAGAGTGCTAAGACCTAATCCTTCAGTATTTGATTGAACTCCTGATGCTTCAATAATATCAGAGCTTTCTTCTCCTGCTTGAAATTGAAAATTAGAACTTTCACTATTATCTGTTTGACTGTTTTGTAATAGCGTATTGCCATTATAGTTTGTACTACTAGCAATATTATCAAACTGTTCTAGTAAACTTTTAACATCTTTTAAAATAGCATCTCGACCTTCTTGACTAGTTGTATCAGTCGAAGCTTGTAAAAGTTTTTCTTTTACATTATCTAGAATGCTTGCTTGTTCTTTTGTTGCACCATCAGCAATTTGTGTTTGTGCCATAGCTGAATTTGTGTTTTCAATAGCTTGTGTATATCCATTTGCTTGAACTTGTAAGTTATTAGATATTGCTAAACTTGAGGCATCATTACTTGCTTGATTTAGTGTTACACCTGTTGCAATTTTATTTAACGACTGCTGTGCATTTAAATATACATCTGCATTTATTTGAGAGTTATTTCCTACTTGCATAGAGACTCCTTTTATAGACCTTTACATATTGTATAACTAGTAATATTAAAATATTATTAAGTTTTAAAACTACTTTTATATTAAAAATATAAAGTTATTTTATTACTTTAAAATTACTTAGATATAATGTTAAAATTACATAATATAGGTAGTTTATGAAGATAAAAAAAGAATTAAATGAAATCTTAATTTTAATAAATGAGAATTATTTTTTAAAAGCACATGATAGAACTGAAGATTTATGGCGTATATATAAAAATGACAAAAAGTCAAGAAATGAGTCTTTTATATTAAAAGCTTTTGTAAATGCTTTTGCTTTTTTTGAATTAATAAAAATGCAAAGATATGAACATGCAGATAATATTTGGAAGCTTTTTAAAAAATATGAGCCTTTAATTGATGAATTAAACTCTATAAATAAAATAGAATATAAGAAAATACAAGAATTAATTTATAAAAAAAGAGAAAAAGAAGATAATGATAATACTAGATTTTGAAACAAACTCACAAAACATTGGTGATGTAATAGAAGTAGCAGCAGTAAAACTTAAGAAAATA
The DNA here is from genome assembly GCA_002685075.1 of Arcobacter sp. Classification (GTDB taxonomy): domain Bacteria; phylum Campylobacterota; class Campylobacteria; order Campylobacterales; family Arcobacteraceae; genus Poseidonibacter. Next base: position 21,702 of record NYWO01000125.1, on the reverse strand, counting down.
GATGGAAGTTTTAAAATAACTGATAAATTCCATAGATATTATTTATCAAGATATAGTGTAAATCCATATTCATATGAAGTTCATAAGTTAAGTCCAGAGCTTATATTAAATCATCGAGATGGGGCTAGTTATTCTTCTTATTTTACAGAGGATTTAGATTTTGTTGAGTTTTGTAAGGATTGTAAGACTTTAGTAGCACATAACATATCTTTTGAATTAAGACATCTTGATACAATGGTGAAATTTGAAAATCATTTTTGTACTATGAAAGAGAATAAAAAAATAGTAAAAGCTGTAAATAAAAATGGAAATATTAAAAACCCAAAATTAGATGAAACTTGTGTTTTTTATGAAATTGATTTTGATACTGTTAAGTACCATAGTGCTACATATGATGTTTCTAAAACATATGAGATATTAAAAAGAATGAAGGTAATTTAACTAGCTGTAGAAATAAAATATCTTAAGATATTTTATTTTCTAAAGTTTCTATTTTCATCTCTTTTAGTAGTTTTCTTAGATGTTTTTTGCTTAGCTTTTTGTGTAGTTTTTTTAGTTGTTTTTGGTTTCCCATATTTGTCTTTTAAACCCTTCTTTTGACTTAAAGGTCTTCTTTTGTGAACAAAAATTCTAGGTTTTTTCTCACTTGGCTCAAAATCATCAACGATTTCTCTTCCTAAATCAAGAATTAACTCTTTTTCAATCTCTTTCATCATCTTATAATCTTTTACACTAAGTAGTGTAATAGCAAAACCAGATTGTCCAGCACGACCTGTTCTTCCAATTCTGTGTGTATAATCAGCAATAGTTTCTGGTAGTTCAAAGTTTACAACTAAAGGAAGCATTTGGATATCAATACCACGTGCTGCAATATCAGTTGCTACTAAAACTCTATTATCTCCTGATCTAAATTTTCTTAAAGCTTTTGCCCGTGCTGTTTGTCTAATATCTCCATGAATACAAGAAGCTGGTAAACCATCTAAGTTTAAGTGCTCAACTAATGCGTCTGCTTCTTTTTTAGTATTTACAAAAACTAAAACTTGTGAATAGTTTTCAGAACCAATTATATAAGATAATAATTCAGCTTTTTTATTAGGATCTACTTCAATTACTCTTTGTACAATCTTTTTAACACTTGATCTTTGTGAAGATATTTCTACTACTACTGGATCTTTTAAAAACTCTTTTGCAAGTTTTTTTACATTTTGATTTAAAGTAGCTGAGTACATTAAAATCTGTCTTGTTTGGTTTGCTTCTTGGAATATTACTTCAATATCTTCTAAAAATCCCATAGCAAGCATTGTATCAACTTCATCTACTACTAAAGTTGTAACTGATGTTAAATCAACAGTTTTATTTCTAATATGCTCTTGTAATCTTCCAGGAGTTGCTACTAAAATATCTAAACCACGCTCAATTTTTTTAGCTTGTGTAGTTGATGAAACACCACCATATACAACAGCTTTTTCAATTTTTAAGTATTTTGAGAAGTCTTCAATTACTTTTGATATTTGATTTGCTAATTCTCTTGTTGGAACAATGATTAATGCTCTTAAAGTTTTATCTTTAAATCCTTGTTCATTTTCATGTATCTCCTGTAAAATAGGTAATAAAAATGCTGCTGTTTTTCCAGTACCACTTTGAGCGGCTGCTAGAATATCTTTTTTCTTTAATGCTATTGGTATAGACTTTTGTTGTATTTCCGTTGCTTTTTCAAACTCTAAATCTTTTAATGCGTCGATTAATAGAGAATTTAAGTTCATAGAAGTAAATGTTTTGATAACAATTCCTTTGTTTTATATATATTTTGCGATTATAGCTAAATTTTGAAGTTTTTTAACCAAAGTATAAAAAAGTTAGATTATAAGGATATTTTCATATAATACTTTATATGAAAAAACTACCTATAAATGATGTCTTAGAAGATATAAAAGATACGCTAAATAAAAACTCACGATTAATACTAGAAGCCCCCGCAGGTACAGGAAAAAGTACACTTGTACCGATTTCTTTACTTAAAGAATCATGGCTTGAAGATAAGATTATTATTATGCTTGAACCTAGACGAATGGCAGCACGCGCACTTGCTTCTCAAATGTCAAAACTACTTAATGAAGAAGTGGGACAAAGTGTTGGATATCAAGTTAAAATGGATTCTTGTTTTTCAAAAAATACAAAAATATTAGTAGTAACAGAGGGTATATTAACAAGAAAAATACAAAATGATGAGGTTTTAGAAAATGTAGCTTTGATAATCTTTGATGAGTTTCATGAAAGAAGTATTTACAGTGATTTATCCCTTGCATTATCTTTACAGTTACAAGAAATTTTGCGAGATGATTTAAAAATTATGCTTATGTCTGCAACTTTAAACTCAAATGTTTTATCTTTATTACTTGATGATGCACCTGTTATTACAAGTAAAGGAAAAATGTTCGATGTTCAAAACATATATTTAGAAGCAAGTATAAAACATCCTAGTAAAAATGACTTAAGTACTTTAGTTTTAAATACAATTTTAAAAGCACTTCAAGAAGATGAAGGTGATATTTTAGTCTTTTTAGCAGGAACAAAAGAAATAAGAGAAATAAATGAGAACTTAAAGCTTAAAATAGCAAATGATACAAAGATAGATATTTTTCCTTTATATTCTAATCTTTCTAAAGAAGAACAAGAAAAAGCGATATATAATCGTAAAAATAGAAAAGTAATACTTTCAACAAATATAGCACAAACTTCGCTTACAATAGAGGGTATAAAAGTAGTAATTGACAGTGGAGTTGAAAAGCAAATAAGATTTAATCCTTCAAATGATATGAATCATTTAGAATACTGTTTTATATCACAAGCTTCTGCAATACAAAGAGCAGGGCGAGCTGGAAGATTAAGTAGCGGGAAATGCTATAAACTATGGCATAAAAGTAGAATTCTTGAAGAGTCAAGTAAACCTGAAATCTTAAGAGCTGATTTATCAAACTTACTTTTAGATTTAGCTTTTTTTGGAGTTAAGGATTTTGAAGAGTTGAAGTTTTTGGATATTCCCTCATTAGATATTATAAAATCATCTTCAAAACTATTACAAAATATTGATATGATTGATAATAAAAATAATATTACAAACTTTGGAGAAGAAGCTATATCTTTAGGAGTTCATCCTAGATTTGCAAATATGATATTAAAAGCACAGGATTTAGGCTTTGCATATGATGCTTGTTTATTAGCTTCAATGTTAATTGAAAAAGATATTTTTTCAAAGCAATTTTCTTCTTGTGATATTTATGAAAGATTTATAGCTTTAAAAGAAAAAGACTTTTTTAACTCAAATATAAATACTTTTAGAGCTAAAGAAGTTATAAAACAAGCTATGTATTTTTACAAAAGATTAAAAAGTATAAGAAGTATTAAAGAAGAAAAAAACACTTTATCAAAAAATATGTTAGGAGTAATACTACTTTTTGCTTATCCAAATAGATTAGCAAAAAGAAGAATAAAAGATGAAAATAAATACAAATTAAGTAATGCAAAAGGTGCTATTATAAACGCAAAAGACAGGCTTTTTAATAGTGAGTATTTAGTAGTTCCAAATATTAATGCAAAAGAAAAAGACTCTATTATTCACCTAGCATCAAGTATAACTTTAGAAGATGTAAAAAAGCATTTTTCTTCTTTTATTTACAAAAAAGATGTTATTTCTTATAAAAAAGAGTTAAATAAGCTTGATATTAGAACTATTACATATTTTTTAGAACTTGAAATATCATCAGAAATAAACACAAATATTTCAAAAGACAAGTATCCAAAACTATTTATTGACTTGATAAAAAAAGAGGGATTAAGTCTTTTAACTTGGAATAAAAAAGCACAAGAGTTAATTAATAGAGTTAATTTTATAAATGAAAATAAAAAAGAGTTTAATCTAGAAATTAATTTACCATACTTTGATTCTAATAGTTTAGAAGAAAATATTGAAGATATTTTAACACCTTATTTACAAAATGTAAAAACAATAAAACAATTAAAAGAAATAGATACTTTTCTAGTATTACAAGGCTTGATTTCCTGGGATAGTATGCAAACCCTTGATATCTTAGCTCCAAGTAGTTTTAAAGTTCCAAGTGCTTCAAATATAAAAATAGATTATTCAAATATAGCTACACCAATTTTAGCTGTAAAAATTCAAGAAATGTTTGGTTTAAAGAATACACCAAAAATATTAAACAATCAAATTGCCTTACAAATACATCTCTTAACTCCAGCATTAAGACCTATACAAATTACTTATGATTTAGAAAGTTTTTGGAGTAATTCATATATGGAAGTTAGAAAAGAATTAAGAGGTAGATATAAGAAGCATTATTGGCCAGAAAATCCATTAGAAGCAAGTGCAACAAAGAAAACTAAAAAGTTTATGTAGTATTGTTAAATTTAAAGTAAAAAAAAAGGACCTGTAAAATCAGATCCTTTTTTGCTTAATTAAAATAAATTAATTATTTTTTAGCAATTGCTTCTTTTAAAGCTTTACCAACTTTGAATTTTCCAACAGTTGTAGCTGGAACGTCAACAGTTCTGTCAGTTCCAGGAACTTTAGCAGTTCTTGCAGCTCTATCAGCAGTTGTAAATGTTCCAAAACCAATGAAACTTACAGATTCTTTTTTTACTAATGTTTCAGTAATTGTTTCTAATACAGAATCAACTGCACCTTTTGCGTCTTTTTTAGATAATCCAGCTTTTGCAGCTACTGCGTCAATAAATTCAGCTTTGTTCATAAATGAAATCCTTAATTAAAATATATTTGAATAAACTTTATAGTATTTAAGCTTTAAAATAGCTAAAACTAGGGCTTTAACTCAAAAAATAACTTCATAAATCATAAGCTAAGACATCTTTTAGCAAAATGAAGTCTTAATGCTTAGTAATCTACATGAGTTTTCAAGTATGGCAATTTTTTTTACAAGCTCATTAATGTCTCTATCGTATACATAAGCACCTACACCTTTTATAACCATTACATTATTATGAGATTCTTTTAAATATTTTGTAATTTCAAGTGCATTTCTATCATACCAAGTTTTAGAATCACCTGGATCATAAATTGGAATTTCGTTAAATGTTGTTTTTCCAAAATAATCTTCAAAAATAATTAAATCATGATCAAAAGTATATGCTGTTGTATAGATCGGCATTCCAAAGGCTATATATTTTGCTTCATGAATATTTGTATAAATAGTTGCATGAATGTGTGATTCAATACTTGCTATTTTCCATCTATAATCTTGCTTATTAATATTTAAAGTACAAAAAGAACTTGAACTCATTTCATCAAAAATTGCATCATTTGTATTTATTAGAAAATTATCTTGATCAAGTTTTGCAGAAATTGCACCATGGTAAATTCCAAAAAAATTCTTTCTAAACATTGTAAGAGATAAATTACTTAATTGTTTAACTGTAGCCTTGTCAACCATTTTAAAAAGCCTTAAATATATTTTTGGGTATTATATAATAATTTTAATAAGGAATGTTTGAATGCAAATACCACATGTACCCGTTTTATTTAATGAAACACTAAATGCTTTTTCTGATATAAAAGAGGGTTATATAATAGATTGTACTACTGGCTTTGGTGGACATACTCAAGGTTTACTTGAACAAAATGAAACTGTAAATTTAATATGTAATGATCAAGATGATGAAGCTTTAGATTTTTGTGCTAAAAGGCTTGATCCTTTTTCTTCTAGGGTTACGTTTAATAAAGGTAATTTTGAACATGTTCTTGATAACTTTAAAGACTACGATATACGAGGTGTTTTAGCAGATATTGGCGTTTCATCTTTACAGTTAGATAAACTTGATCGTGGTTTTGGTTTTGAGAGTGAAACTTTAGATATGAGAATGAATCAAAATCAAAGCTTAGATGCATCAATAGTTGTAAATACATATTCTCAAAGTGAATTAGAACGAGTTTTTAAAGAGTGTGGAGAGGTTCGAGAATATAAAAAAGTAGCCTCACTAATAGTTAATAATAGACCCTTTACATCTGCAAAAGATATTGCGACTTTACTATCAAAAAAAATGTCAAAAGGCAAAATACATCCAGCAACTCTTCCTTTTCAAGGTATAAGAATTGAAGTAAACGATGAGCTTGGAGTATTAACAAGACTTTTTGATTCCCTAGAAGCTGCAAAATTAAAAAATTGTGTAGTTGCGATTATCTCATTTCATTCTTTAGAAGATAGAATTGTAAAAAACTATTTTAAAAAATGGACAAAATCATGTATTTGCCCTCCTGAAGCTTTTAGATGTGAATGCGGAAACGACCATGCTTTAGGAAAAGTAATTACAAGAAAACCAATAATTCCTACAAAAGAAGAGATTAAACAAAACCCAAGAAGTAGAAGTTCTAAATTAAGGATTTTTAAGTTTGATTAGACTAAATGCTTTTAATACTTTAATAATTGTATTCACAATATTCTTTTTTGCAATTGCTTTATATTTTCCAAAAATCTATTTTAGAAATAATATTTATTATATAAGTAAAGACATAAATAAACTTTATTCACACTATATTTCACTACAAGAAGAGAATAAATTTTTAGCACAACAACTAGAAGATATGAAATTTAAAAATCAGATTATTGATTCTCTTTTGTTTAATCCCTTAGTAAAAGAGGTAAAATGATACAAGGTATTATTGAGTTTGCACTAAGAAAGCCTATTTTAAACCACTTACTTCTTCTTTTTATCTTTTTACTTGCTGCTTTTTCTTATTTAAAAATTCCAAAAGAGATTTTTCCTCCTTCTTCCCTTGATTCTATTTCTATTTCAGGTTCATATGTAGGAGCTAGTTCGGAACTTTTAGATAAAATTGCAGTAACTGATATTGAAGATGAACTCTTAGGTTTAAGTGCTGCTGATAAAATATCCTCAACTATTAAAAACGGTTTCTTTTCTATAAAAGTTGATTTAAAAGATGGATATGATGCTGATGATGAAATATCAGATGTAAAAGATATTATCTCAAAAATTAAAACTAATCTTCCTTCTGATATGGATGAACCAACAGTTAAAAGTATTGAACATGCCTTTCCTTTAATTACAGTTGCTGTTTATTCAAAGGGGAATGATTCACGAGAATATTTACTTGAAGTTGCCAATAAAGTAAAATCAAAAGTAATGCAATTAAAAGATTTATCACAAGTTTCTGTTTTTGGAAAAAGTGATAAAGAACTACTTATAAACTTTAATGATGAGAAAATAATTGCTTATGGTTTAGATAGAAGTAGGGTTATTCAAGCTATTCAATCTTTAAGTTCTATTTTCCCAATTGGAATGATTAAGGATAGCTCAAGACACTATTATTTATCTACTTTTAATGGTGAAAAAAATATTGAGAAAATCAAAAACACACTTTTAAAAGTTGATGATAAAAAGTTTTATTTAAAAGATATTGCTGATATTAGATTTACACTAGGAGACGTTGCTGATATTTCACACTATAATGCTAAACCAAATATTGCAGTTAGTATTAATAAGGGTGTTAATGGTGATGCAATTGAACTTGTTAAACAAATCAAAGATATTACAAAAGGGTTTGAAAAAAAATATGAAAACTTAGAGTTTAGTACATATATTGATACATCTATTTGGATTAAAAATAGGCTAAATACTGTTGTTTCAAATATATTATTTGGTTTATGTCTTTTATTTATTGCATTATTAATATTCATAAATATAAGAATTGCAATAGTAATTGCAATAGGAATACCAACTTCATTTATGATAGGTTTAATAGCTGCTGATTCTTTAGGGTATAGTTTAAATATGCTTTCACTCTTAGGTGCATTAATAGCCCTTGGAATGCTTGTTGATGAAGCAATTGTGGTTGGCGAGAATATCTATCGTCATATGGAAATGGGAAAAGATAAGTTTACAGCAGCACGAGATGGTGCAATGGAAATGTATCCTGCTGTTTTAACAGCAACTGCTACAACTATTTTTGCATTTTTACCAATTCTGCTAATGACAGGAGAGACTGGAAAGTTTATGCAAATACTTCCTATTATGATTTCAGTTCTTCTTTTAAGTTCTCTTCTTGAAGCCTTTTTCTTTCTTCCTTTACATGCAAAAGAGATTTTAAAAGTAAGTAAAGGGGATAGAAAGTCACATAAAATATGGGATTTCAACTATAGACTTTATGGAAAAATTTTAGACTTTTTACTAAAAGGAAAATATCTTGCAATTCTTATAATGTTAGTTTCAATTATTGGTGCAAGTGTTATGATTTTTAAATCTCAAAAATTTGAGTTTATGCCTGCTTTTGATTCAACCCAAGTATATATTACAGGTTCAGTTGGTGTTGGTAAGAAAATAGAACAAACTGAAGCTTTAGTTTATGATATAGAAAGAAAGATATTAGATAATGTAGATTTTAAAAATGTAGTAAGCTCTGTTACTTCAGTAACTGGTTTAAAATTAGATGGTAAAAATCAAGCTCATTATGAAGAGTTTTATTTTCAATTATTTATAAATTTAAATGAAAGAGCACCTATAAATCTTTTTGAAAAATATATTAATCCTTATTTATCTCCAAAATATGATGATACTAATATGATTAGAGAATCAAGCGCACAGGATATGGAGAAACAGTTAAAAGATATTTTAAAAGATGAAGTTAACTCTGGTATTTATGATGAATTAAAAATCTTTGTACCACAAGCAGGAATTGTAAAAAATGATGTAGAAATTGCTGTTTCAGGAGATAAGCAAAAAGTAACAAAAGCTGTTAAAGATTTAAAAGAGCATTTAGCATCAATTAAAGGTGTTTCAAATATAGCTGATGATGCACTTATTGGAAACTATGAGTTGAAGTTCAAAGTTAACTCTTATGGAAGTGATTTAGGAATAAGTGAACAATCAATATTAAATGAATTAAGACCATACTATTTTAAAGCAACATATTCAAAGATGTTTGATGATGAAGGTATTGTTGATATTGTCTTTAAAAGTAAGTCAAAAGATATGTTAAGTAGCTTAGAAACATTTAAAATTACAACTTCTTCTAATCAAAAAGTTTTATTAAAAGAAGTTGTAGAATTTATAAAAGTACCTGCTTATTCACAAATATTTAAAGAAAATAATGAACAAATTATAAGTGTAACAGCATCTTTAAGTGATATTACCTCAGCAGAAGTTTTTGAAAAATTAGATGATGAGTTAAAAGTATTAGATAAAGAAGTAAACTTAGATATAAAAGGTGAACAACAAGAGAATAAAAAAGTACAAAGTGAAATGGGGCAGGCTGCACTTATAGCTGTAATTTTAATCTTTATAGCACTTGTATGGATGTTTGATTCTCTAGTTAAACCTTTAATTATAATTAGTACAGTACCTTTATCTATTTTAGGTGTTTTAATTGGACATTTAATTATGGATATAAATATAACAATGCCAAGTATGATTGGAATGGTAGGACTTGCTGGGGTTATTGTTAATGATGGAATTATTATGATGGACTTTATTAAAAAGGCTAAAAATATTGAAGAATTAGAAAAATATGCAAAAATGAGATTAAGACCTATTTTATTAACATCTGTTACGACAGTATTAGGTCTTAGTAGTTTAATCTTCTTTGCTTCTGGCCAAGCCTTGATTTTACAGCCAATGGCTATATCTTTAGGCTTTGGTATCTTATGGGCTACTGTTTTAAATCTATATTATGTTCCTATGGTTTATCGAATTATTTATTTAAGAAAGTTTTAGTTTGATATTACAATAAGCTTTGAATATTAAAAGTACTATCAACTGGATACTTTTTAATTTCAAAGCTAATCTTTGTATGTTTTAATAACTCTTTTATTAAAGAGTTAATTCTTTTTTCATCAAGCTCTTCTTTTGATAGAATTACAAAATCATCCCCATGAAATCTAAATATATATTCATTTGGAATCTCTTTTAATAGTAGTTCAGCAAATTCTTTTATTAAATCATTTCCTTTTTCCCAACCATGTTCTTTATTAAAAGAAGAGAAGTTATGTTCTTGAATATTATATAGATATTTTATATTCTCTTTTTCTTTTGATAATATTGATTCAAGATAATTTTCACTGAATAATGTAGTTAAAGTATCATGGAAGAAATAAGAAAATCTTTTTTCTTCTAATTTTGTAGTTGGAAATTGTGTTGTATCTTCTATTTTTATATTTGCAAGGCTTTTTAAAGCAGCTTTTGCAATACCAGGATGAAATTGTGTACCTGCACCATTTTTGATATCTTCAAGAGCCTGCTTAATATCTTTTCTTGGTTTATAGATTCTATTAGTTGTCATTGCATCAAAGGCATCTGCAATTATCATTATATGAGATAATAAAGGTATTTCATCAGGATTTGAAGTTTGGGGATAACCTTTTCCATCATATCTTGAATGATGATATTTTATAATAGAAGCTAAATCTTTATACATATCAATTTTTAGAAGCATTTTATATCCAGCTTCTGAATGATATTTAATTAATTCATACTCTAAAGATGATAATTTACCAGGCTTTAATAAAATTGCATCAGGAATAGCAACTTTCCCAATATCATGTAAAATTGCTGCTTGTTCTAGTTTTTTTATTTCATCTTCTTTTAGTTTAAGTTCTTTTGCAATTATTTTACAATATTGTGCAACTCTTATTGTATGTCCTGCTGTATATGTATCTCTTTGTTCTATAATATTTACAAAAGCTAAAATAGTCTCTTCATAATTAGTAATCTTTTCATTTTCCATTTTTAAGATTGTATTTTTTTGAGCTTGTGCATTCATTGATATACTTACATCATTTATAATTTGCTCAAGCATGTGAATCTCTTCTTTTTTAAAGCCATCTTTAGCATTTGTAAAAATTGACATAATTCCTGTCATATTATTGTAGGAATATGGTATATTAAGGCTATAAGTTACTTTTATATCATCATTTCTTCTATTAAAACCTATGTCTTTATTTTCTATTTTACTAACAAGTGTTTTATTTGTTTTTACTGCTTTTTCTGCTTCTTCAAATAATTTCTCATTTAAAAATAGTTTTTTTTCATTTGATTTATATACATTTTCAAATTTATCTTCATGATAAATTCCTGTCCAAATAAACTCATATTGCTTATGTAAAGATAGTTTATAAATAGAGTTTTGAGCAATAGTTTTAAATGAGTCTGATTTAAGCAACATCTCATTTATACTTGAAGTTAGTTTTAAAATATCTTTTAAATACTTCTCATTCTCATACATATTTTTTAATTCAATTGTTCTATTTTTTACTTTATCTTCTAATGTAGTGTTTAAGTTTATAATTTGGCTTTGCTTTTTATAAATAGTATTTATAAAATAAATTATTAAAATAATACTAAGAATTGAAAAAACTATTACTATAAAGATAAAAGATGAACTATTTTCTTTAATTAAATTAATGTTTTGATTATATGATTCTAAGGGAATAGAGATTCTTAATCCACCTCTTATTTCTCCAAGTTTATAACCTTGGCTTGCGTGGCATTGCAAACAAGAATTATCTACACGTAAGGAACCCATAAAATTAAACTTTTTATCTTCAATTTTAGAATAAAATTTTTCTTCTTTATTATTATTAAAAAAATTTAAAGCTTCCTCCTCGAAACTATCTGCTTTATTATCTGGATTGATGGGATTAAGACTTGTGATTTTATAAAAATATTTACTATTTTTATTTGATAAAATTGATATTTGTTTAGTCATCCAAGCTGGATTGATTTTTACTAATAATTCATCATCTTTTGAATATATATGATTATTTTGAAGATATGGATTTGGTTTTAAATTTTTATTTGCAAAAACATATACTCCCCCATGATTAGAATTCCATAATCTTATATTGAGCATATTATTATAATGTGCAGTTGCTTCTTTAAACAATATTTCTTCAGAAAGAGTAATGTATTGTTTCTTAAAATTTAAAATACCAAATAATACAAAACTTGCTATTATTGTAATAATTAGAATGAAAAGAAATATGATTTTGTTTTTACTTAAACTTTTCAATTATTTACCTTTGTATTTAGCAATTTTAAAATATAGACTAAAGTAAATTTTATTATTTAGTCTATATAAAGGATTATTTTCCTCTAAACTCTTTAGAAGAAGTAGCAGCTACAACATTGTTAGCTAAGTTTGATGTTTCAACTGCTATATCATTTGTGTGGTTCGCAATATTTGCATTTATTTGTGTTTGTTTATCTAAGCTATTAATTGCATCACTAATTTGTTCAATTCCCACTTTTTGTTCTTTAGAAGCATTTTCAACTTCATTTATTAATGATAATGTATTATTTATATTCTCATTTAAATTATGATAACCATTAATCATTAAAGCAGCAATATCTTTTCCTTCTTTAGATTTAGATGTTGCATTCTCTACAAGTGATTTAATTTCATTTGCTGCGTCTGCACTTCTACTAGCAAGATTTCGTACCTCTGCTGCAACTACGGCAAATCCTTTTCCTGCTTCACCTGCTGTTGCTGCTTCTACTGCTGCATTTAAAGAAAGAATATTTGTTTGGAATGCTATTTGATCAATAACAGAAATTGCTTCATTAATTGCACTTACTTGAACATTTATATCATCCATTGAGCTAACTGTTTGATTAGCAAGTTTTTTACCATCATTTGCTGATAATGTTAATTCATTTGCATTTTTCGCCATTTTTGCAATATTCTCACTATTAGATGAAATATTACTTGTAATTTCTTCAACAGCAGCTGCTGTTTCTTCAAGTCTTGCTGCTGCATCATTTGAAGCTTTATTTAATTTATCAACATTTTGTAATAATTGACTTGAGCCTTCTTGTAGTGTTTCACCATTTGTCTTATTTTCAAGTAACATAGCTGTGATAGATTCACCTAAAGTATTAATACCTTCAACCATTTGCTTTGACTCACCATTTAAATCTTTAGTATCAATTACACTTAGGTAGTTGTAGTTTGTATACTCAGTTAATACTTTTAAAATATCATTGATTACTTTTTGTTGATTATCTAGCATTCTATTAATTGTTTTAGCTAAGATACTAACTTGTGGGTTTGCAGCAACAGAGTTTACTCTACATCCATAATAACCTTTTTGAACTTTATCAAGAGTAATAGTAGCTTCACCTACACATAATAAATCTTTTTCTAAATTTCCATTCATTCTATCAATATTATTGTTTATCATTTTTGCTAGATTTCCTAATGAACCTTTTGTTTCTAGTTTTATATGTTCTATTTCATTAGTTTCTTTATTTAAATATTTAATAAAGTCTTCAACACCACAATAAATTTTATTAATACTTCTATTAATACTTCCAATAAAAAATAATACAAATGAAATGATTATTAAAATAATTATAATTGATAAAGATGCTATTATTAGCATTTTATTATATTCATTATCTTTTATTTCAGATATATTTTTTATAATATCTTTTGAAAGATGATCATCTATTTCTTTTAAGATATTAATCTTTTTAGTAATTGTAGAAAACCAATAAGTAGGATCTATATCAAAAACCATATCTCTGTTTTGGTCGTAAGATAATAGTATCTCTCTCATTCTTTGAACTTCATCTACTATAGGATTTTTAAGTTTCACTTTTATGTATTCTTCTTTTTGTGTATTGTATAAATAAAATGTATTTAAGTATGAAGATTGGTCATTTACTAAAGTTAAGAATTTTAAGTATAACTCTGGAGTAAAAGTCTTTTTTGCAAAGGCATTTGAACCAACAGCTCTTTCTATTCCTGCTCTTTCTTTTGACATTAAGAAGTTATAATATGATGTAATATCTTTGATCACTACTTCATTTTCAGCAATTGTCGAAGTTTTTGCAATAAAATCTAATAAATTAGCATTTATATTTGTATAGTAATCGATTGCTTTTTTAACTTTTATTTCTAAGCTATCAACACTTGTTCTTAAATTTTGTATTTTAGATAGTTCATCTAAAACTATACTTATTTTTTCTTTTCCTTTTTTAGGATAGTAGTTAAAAGTATTTAAATATGTTTTAAAATCTTGTATTTTTTCATTTGTAAGAGTTCTTTGTTTATCTAATATATCTTTAAACTTTATACCTTTACTTCCTAAATACCCAGCACTTGCACCTCTTTCTTTTTGTGTTTCATGCAATAATAAAGAAATTTTAGTATTTAAAATTACTACTTCTTTTACCCTTTCTAATTTATGTACTTTGTTGTAGGAGTTAATTGTTATATTTAAAGATAATGCAATGATAAAAATCAAAGGGAAGATAATAAGTAATTTCATTTTATTTTCTATGGATAGTTTCTTTAGTATTGATAGCATAGTAATTCCTATTTCATAGTTTTATATAGATTTTCATATTTGTTTATTTCTTTAGTAGAAGCCATTCTTCTACAAGAAATATAACCTTTGGAACCATCACATGAAGTAAAAGGAAAAACAGTTGCAAAAACCCAATAATATTTTCCATGTTTTGTTTTATTTTTAACAAAACCTTTCCATGGTGTACCACTTTTTACAGTTTTCCATAAATCTTCAAATGCAGCTTTTGGCATATCTGGATGTCTTACCATATTATGTGGTTTTCCAACTAGCTCTTCTAGAGTATATTCTGCATATTCACAAAACTCATCATTTGCATATCTTATAATACCTTTTTCATCAGTTTCTGATAATAAAAAGGACTCTTCAGATAGTTTTAATTCTTCTTCTTTCATGGGAAATAGCCTTTAGATATATTTTTACTAATATATATTTAAAATTATCAAATAACGTAGTTATTATATAATAAAAAAGTAACAAGTAACAAGTTTTAAATTAAACAGCCTATTTAATAGTCTAATTATATAGATCTTTTGTACCCTTTTAACTCAATAATAATTATTTTTATCTATAAAATTACTATTCCTTCTATTTGATCTAAAATATTATTATCTTCATCAAAGTCTTTTAATTGCTTACCTGGTTCTAGTGTAGTTATTGTAGTTTTCCCTACTATATGTCTATATTTTTTCCCCCATTTATCTTTTAGTCTTACACTCCACATATTATGCATTACAAGTGGTTCATTATTTTTAACTCCAACATATAACATGATATGACCTTTTAAATATACAAGAGTAGAAAAAGGTACGCCATTTTGTTTTATATATTCTTTTTTTACTTCTTTAGATAAAGTAGAAATATCGTGATACTCTCCATCTCTTGTTTGAGCTTTTGAGTTTCTTGAAATAAATTTTCCAAAAGGAACAAAAAAATCTTGAGTAAAACTTGAACAATCTCTGTTATTTAGTAAACCACCCCAACCATAAGGCTCATCAAGTAATGCTTGTGCAATTTTAATTCTATTACTAGAGTTAAATTTTATAGGCATATTTTGTACACTTTGTGAACTTAAGTTTATATGTGTAATTATTGCGTTGTTTTGAAAATCTTTTTTTGCAATAATATATTTATCTTTAAATTTAGGAAATATAGTAGCTAGTTTTACATACTCTCTAAAATTGTTGTCGTAAATAGGAAATTTTTCTTTAACAGCAACTGAATATGTATTTGTCTTAAAGTCTTTAATAAATTTTTCATTTACAAATGCAATATCACTTACTTTTATCCATCCTACAATTGTGCTTGATTGCATATAAACCCATGCTTTATCTTTTGAATAATGAGATAAGAAAATTGGTGTATTTATTTTTATTGCTGAGTTTTGATTATAATCAAAAGGAAAACCTTCTCCATCTTTTTCAGGATCATAAAACATTGGTGAAGATGTAGGGAAAACTCTAACATCACTATTTTTTAAAGTAATAGCTTTTTTTAGAAGTGTATTGTAAGAATCAAAATTAGAATTTTCAATTTGTTTTTCAAACCAATCTGGTGAAGCTTGTAAATGGTTTTCTAAGTAAATAGTTTTGTTTTTATAAGAAAACCCCCATGTAGCTTCTTCTACAGTATAAGTTACACTATTTTGTTTCCATGGATTAAAATATCTTTTTAGATATAAATCTGTTTCTTTTCTTTGATCAAAAGAAATATTATTTGCATATTTTTTTGTATTTATTAAATCACTTTTTTCAACAGGTGCTTTTACTGAACAAGCTGTAAATAAAAGTGTAGTTGAAAGCAGGAATATATTAGTTAGTTTTTTTATTTTAGACATATGATACAACCTATAAATTTAAATTTATAGATTGTATCATTTTATTATTTTTCTATTAATTAAATTGAGAATTTTTTCTTTAATTTGAAAAAATAAAGTACGGTTTTATATTGTATAAACATAAATGGTAACATTAAAATAAAGTACATTATTGAATATTTACTAACAACATCATTATATGTTAATCCAAAGTTAATAAAAAACATTCCAAATACAAAGAATGCAACACCTGGACAAATTAGTGCAAAAGATACAGAAGAACGATCTTTACCATCTACAAATTTCTCAAAATATCCAAGTTCATTCATGATTTTATATCCTAATACTCCAAATATAATTTGAAGAGAAACAATAACAGAAGTTAGAGTAAATAACGAAGACTTATCAACAACAGCTCCAAAATTATGATCTAAACCAAATGAAACTCTAACAGCAGTAATTCCTAAAAGAGTTAAAATTGGAATAATAATCCATAATGAAGGAGAAGCTTCAGTTGAAATACCATGTTCAAACATATTTTTAAAACCAATAGTAAGTTTTATAATTAGTAATAAAATAGATAAAGAAGCAAAGAATAGTGCGCCAAAAATACCAATCGCATTAACTTCAATATTATGACTCATAGCACCAGGAGCTGCGAAACCAACAGCAACCATTGCAAAAGCAAAGATAGAAATCATTTGTGAAAGGTTATTGTTTTTTGTAAAATCAAAATCACCATTTATTATAATTCTAGAAAAATAGTTAAAGAATATTTTTAAAGCAAAGAAACCAGAAACCATAAATCCTATTAGTGCAAATGGAAATAAATATTCAACAATTCCCCAAAGTCCAGGAACAAATACAGCACCTAAAACAAAACAAACATTGATAGTCATTGTGTATGTAAGTGGTATTGTCATTAACGTAATCTCTGCATTTGAGTTTTTTAATTCTTTATAAGTATCAGATTTTTTATACAAATTAAACTGCTTAGTATTCCAAATTAAAAGTTTAAAATGTAAAAAAGCAAAAGCTATAATAAATACAAGTGAAAAAGCTGATACTAAAGCTAGCCAATCACCTTTTAATAGTTGTGGGTATATAAAATCAAATGTTGCCATAGGTGCACCTTTATGTGGTACTAAGAACATTAGATACATAAAAAATGAAACAGATAATCCACCAGCACCTAATGCTGATAAAAAACACATTGGAGAGAATTTTTCTCTTAAAGTCATTTTTAATCCTTAAATAATTTTTTAAAATATTACTATATATTATATTAAATACTTATGAAATTAACATAAAAAAAACTTATATTATAAAATTGAAATGATTTTTTAAATATATAGCTAAGTGATTACTTGATATAGTTTGATTAGATTATTTTAGGAAATATACAATATGCAAAGAATTTCAGTTTCAAAAGAGCTTTTTGAAGATATTTTATTAAAAAGAGTATCAATACTTACTAAGGAAAATAATAAATATTGGAAAAAAGTACTTTTAGAACCTAAGATTATTGATGATAATATTGAATATTCTATAAAACAATTTGATGCTTTAACTATAACAAATGGATTAGGAAAAGAAGATCCATCTCTAGTAATTGAGTGCAAACAGATTAAGTACTCAAGTTCTAAAGACTGTTTTGAATTTTTTTTAGGAAAAGTAATAGAGCAAAAAAACACTAACTTAGAGGAAAATTATAAAGATAATCTAATTGAACAATTATTAAAAGAGAAAGAAATTCTTGAAGACAAGATGAATAGAGATCACTTAACAAAAACATATAATAGAAGAAAAATGGAAGATGACTTAGAAATTTTTTCAAGACAAAGCAATTCTTCTTTTTTAAGTGCTATTTTTATAGATGCAGATAGATTTAAAGGAATAAATGATATTTTTGGACATGAAGTTGGAGACAAGGCTTTAATCTATCTTGCACAAAAGTTAAAAAAGCATGCGCAAATTCTTAATGGTGAAGTTTATAGATATGGAGGGGAAGAATTTATTATTCTTTGTTTTATTCCTAAGAAGCATATTATTCAAAAGTTAAATGATTTAAAAGAAGATATAAAATCAGAAAAAATCTATCATTCTTTAAGGGATATTTCTATTACAGTTAGTATGGGAGTGTCATTTTTTTCTGATGCTAAAAATGCTAAAGAAATGATACAAAAAGCTGACTTTACAGTTTATAGAGCAAAAAATAAAGGTAGAGATAGAATTGAATTTACATAGTAAGTTATAAAAGAAGTTAAAAATAGTAGCTAAAGAATTTAGCTACTATTTTATAGAAGTTTGATGAAAATTATTTAGCAATTTGATCAGCAATTGCTTGCATAGTTGCTTCATCCATACCTTTAACTTGACCTTTCATAAGACCTTTCATAGGACCTCCATAAGATCCATCTTGATAACCTTTTAAAGAAGCAACAAAATCAGCTTTTGACATATCTTTAATAATTTTTGATTTACCTAAAGCTGATTTTCCACCATCTGCACCGTGACATCCTGCACATTTTGCGTAAGGGTTTGCTAATGCAACACATGCTGTAATAAGTGATAACGCGATAATTTTTTTCATAGTTTTGATCCTTCTATTTTTTATATGGAGTAATTGTATAATATTTTATTTTATAAGTAATTGACATTAGTCAATAAAAGTTAAATTTTTTATAAAATATAGCGAAAAACGCTATATTTATTTCTATTTAATAATTAATTCTTTTTTTAATTCATCAATATTAATCTTATTTTTATCTGAAGGTATTAGTGGAAGTGATTTCTTGTAGATTATTTTACTAGGAATCATATATGAAGCTAAATGCTTTTTTAATTCAAATGTTATTTCCTTAGAGCTTAATTCGCTATTTGCACTATAAACTAAAACTATTTCTTCTTCAATTTCTTCATTTTCTATTGAGAAAACTGCACATTGATCAATATCTGAGATATTTTTGCAAACTACAGATTCTATTTCATAAGGGCTTACTCTAAATCCTCTAGTTTTAATCATATTATCTTTTCTTGAGACAAAGTATAAATAACCTTCTTCATCTTTATAAACATAATCTCCAGTTGCCACAACTATTTCATCATTTAATTCGCCATCAAGATTGATTATATTTTTTAAAATTTGAGCAGATTTAAATCTTTCTTTTGTTTCTTTCGGCCCTTTCCAATAACCTTGGTAAATATATCCACCTCTATGAATTAGCTCCCCTACAACTCGTGGAGCACATTCATTACCTTCTTCATCAATTACATATAACTCAACATCAGGAATAGCTTTACCAATTGAATCAGGTCTTATTTTTAACTGAGATGGGTCTAGATATGTTGATCTAAATGCTTCTGTTAAACCATGCATTGAATAAAACTTTGCGCTGACAAAGTGTTTTTCAACATCAGTAATCATCTTATTTGTAACATTACCACCTGAAGATGTAATAATTCTTACATTTTGTAATAATTCACTACTTGGAAGTCTATTTTCTTCTTCATCAAACATATCTGTGATATTAATCGGCATAATAGGAAGTACTGTAACTTTATCATTTATAATATGATTAAAGAAATCATTAGGTAAAACAAATTTATGAAGTGCTAATGTTGCTCTTTTATATAAAGAACAAAAGATTTGATTTAATCCATAATCAAGATTAAAGATTAAAGTTCCAGAAATCACATCTTCTTCTTTTAGTTTTAAGTATTGAGAAACAACACGAGCAGAATCTATAAAGTTTCTATGTGAGATTACAATACCTTTTGGTTTACCACTTATTCCAAATGAGTATGTTATAGCAGCATTTTGATGTCCTGAAATATTACATTCATAAGGTTTATTATAGTATTTATAAATCTCTTCAAATGATGGTAATTCTTTATGTGCTGTTTCATATGAAATAACAGTACCTGTAAAGTTTATTTCTTCAAGTGTCTCAAGTTTTACTTTGTCTGTAATAATACAAGCAATATCACAATCATCAATTATATATTTTACTTGTTCTTGTTTAAGTAGTTTTGTTAAAGGAACTAGAATATAATCAGTTGATAAAATAGCAAGTATTGCAATAACTTGATCAATTCCTTTGTTTGAATAAATACCAATTCTACTTTTGCTTGGCATATTTAACTCATCTAAATAATAAGCAATTTGATTTACTTTAGTAAATAATTCGCTATATGTAATCTTCTCATGTCCAAATGTTAAAGCAATTTTGTCTGGATTTGAAATATTTGCTTCTTCTACTAATGTTCTTATACAATTTATTGACATATCATTTCCTTTATTTTTGAGTTATTCCAAGAGTCCAAATATCATAATTTGAATCTAAAATGATTGCAGGATGAATATCACTGTTTAAAATTTTCTTATAGAAGAATGCAATAATATCTTCTACTTCTTCAAAACTTAATACCTTTGTAATTCCACCTGTTAATACTATTGATTTTAATAAATGTAATTTTAGTTTAATATATAAAGGGTGAACTTCTGATACTTTATATAAAACTAAGAAAATTGCAAGTTGCATTAAAATTCTTAAGCTTTTGTTACTATCTTCATTAAAGATATTTTCTGTTACTTTTAAATGAGCTAATAATTCATATACAAATTCATTGTTTTTAGCTGCAAAAATTAATGATTCTTTTGATTTAAAAACACCTAGTTTTTTAAATACTAATCTATCATATTCATTTTCTGTAACTATATTATCATAAGATAAATCTTTTGAATAATGAATATCAGTAGTAGCTCCTCCAATATCAATTAAAATAAACGGATTAACTGCTGCAAATTTTGAATCAATTAGGGGTAATGTTTTATTTACAATATAAGGAGTTGAATAAATCTGATTTGACGTTAAATCATATAGATGCTTAATATCTTCCTTTCCCATAATATCAGCTTGATAAAGATTAGTTAAATACTCTTTTAAAGGCTCTTCTACAACATGAAGTTTATTATCAATTACATTATCAATTAATATCAGATTTTCTAAATGAGAATTTAAGTATTGAGCATCTTTACTAGAACCTGCAAAAACTACATTTGAATAGTTTACATTTTCTAAATATTTAAATAAATCTTCTTTAAAGATATTATCAACACTGTTAATTCCACCAACAATTATTACAACATCAATTAAATCACTAGGAACTGAAGCTTTATCTATATCTTGATATAAAACAGTATCAATAATATTAATACCAGAATTATAAGCAATATTTGTAGCATATTTTAAAGAAAAAGAGTTAGTAACACCAATTACCAAAGTAGATAACCCACCGTTTGCAGAAGAACAAATAAATATTTCTTCTTTTTTAAAGTTTTCAAGTGTACTTGAACATTTACTAACTAAATCATCATAAATATCTTTGTTAAAATCTCTAAAGTGTTGTTCAACATTGTTAAAAGTGGCAACTTTAAAGTAAGTACTTCCTATATCGATTAAAAGTTTATTTTCTACCATTGCATAATTCCTATATCATGGATGATGTCATTTACTATTGATGAGGCAT
>NYWO01000124.1 GCA_002685075.1 Arcobacter sp. | reverse complement strand
TTCATTTTATTTCCTTTTATAATATTATTTAATTGTTTTTAAATAAGCAACTACTGCTTTAATTTGTGAATCACTTAACCAACCATTTTTACCAAATGCAGGCATTGCTGAAATTGGGTTAGTTGTATAAGGGTCATATATTTTTTCATATAAGGCTTCTTCAGGCCAATATTGTAAAGCTTGTAAATTAGGTCCCATACTTCCTGGTCCGTCAACATTCTTTCCATTTGCTGCATGACAGGCTAAACAGTTACCTAAATTTTTAGTCATAAAAATTTTTTCACCTTGTTTAACTAAATCATCTCCTGCGAAACTACTTGTTGCCATTAAACCACTAATAGCTGATGCTATTAGTAAACTTTTTGCTAATTTCATTAGTTCTCCTATTTTATTTACTTGACTTAATCATATAGTCAACTATACTTTTAAGTTCATCATCAGAAATATCTGCTCCACCTTTTGGAGGCATTGCATTTATTCCATTAATTGCATTTGCATAAACAGTATCAATACCTTTAGTAACAACTTCTGCCCAAGCTTCTTTATCTCCAAGAACTGGTGCACCAATTGCAGCATTAGCATGACATGCACTACAACTTGTTTCATAAGCTTGTGCCGCTTTTGATACTGTAGCATTTTCTTTAGCTTTTGGCAAGTCTTTTACTGTACTAATTGCAGGATCAAATCCAACATCAATTTCAGCATTAATACTTACAGGTTTTGGCTGATTACAATCTTTCATACATCTTTCACCTTGAGCTAAAGGACCTCTTTGTTCCTTAAGATCATTTCTATCTGGATGCACAGGATAAAAACCGTCAGTATTATTCATTTTTATATCCATGAAGTTTTTGTTACTTAAAACAAACTCATCATCCATTTCTTCACCAGCAACTTTAATACCATTTACAGATAATAAGTATGCAGTAAGGGCATAAACTTCATTGTCACTTAAAGATTTTGGATTAGGGAATGGCATTGCAGTTTTAATGTACCAAAAAAGTGTACTTGCATAAGGCCAGTATGAACCAATAGTTTTTCTAGGACCTTCTGTTCCTTCTAAACCTAATTGATTTTTTAAAGTACCATGTCCACCAGCTAATGTAGGATAACCACCTACTCCACCTGCTCCAAAGTCTCCATGACACATTGAACATTGAGCTTCATATAATTCATCACCAAACTCAACAGAACCTTCACCAACTGGTAAACCGTGACCATCTGGCATTACATCTGTATCCCAAGCTTTGATTTCATTTGCAGTTGGCATTCTACCATGTGCACTGAAACCTTTTTTCTTTTGCTCATTAACTGCATAAGCTGTATACATTCCATCTTTTACTGGATATATAACTGCGCCATCAATATTTTTCTTTTCAGCAGCAGTTGAACTTGTTACTAAAAGTGCAGATAAAACACCAGCGGCTAATAATGATTTTTTAAGATCTAACATGAACATTATTTACAACTCCTTTTGATGTTACTTCCCATCCAACGATAGGATTTCTATGATAAATACCTTCTACTCCAACATTATCAATTAACTTATCAATTGAAGGTTGAATATGTCCTGTATCATCAATTGCACGTGATAATAGAACTTTTTTCTTTCCATCCCATTTAATAATATATGAGAATCTAGTCCAAGATTTTGGTAATATTAGACCTTTAAGCTCTGCTTCAACCCAGTTTTTACCACCATCTAATGAGATATCAACAGTTTTAACTGTTCCTCTACCAGACCATGCAATTCCTGAGATCTCTACCATATCACCTTTTTTAAGGTCAGTCCATGGAACTTCAGGACATGGTGAAGTTATAATTGAGTTAACTTCCATAGGCCAGAAGAAATTAATCGCCTTACCATTTGGTTGTAACATTGTATATTTAGATGTTTCTTCTTTTGCATGCCAAGGTTTATCAGAAAACTCTATTCTTTTAACCCATTTAACATTTAAATTACCTTCCCAACCTGGAACTAATAATCTTACAGGATAACCTTGTTCTGGTCTTAATGGCTCACCATTTTGACCCCAAACAAGCATTGCATCATCTAAAATCTTTTCAATTGGAAGAGTTCTTCCCATTTCAGAGTTATCACTACCTTCAACTAAAGCCCATTGTGCTTCTGGTTTAAGACCTAAATCTTCTAGTAAAACACTAAGTTTTACACCAGTCCATTCAGCAGAACTCATCATACCTTTTACGAATTGTAAATTGTTGAACTGTGGTCCTCTCCATCCAGTAGATCCATTTGCTGGACACTCAATGAAATGAATTCTTGATTCTGATGGATATCTTTTTAATTGTTCTAAAGTTAAAACAATTGGTTTTTCAACTAAACCATGAATCATTAATCTAAATTTATTAGGATCAATTTGGGCAGTTCCACCATGGTTTCTTGTAAAGAATAAACCATTTGGTGTAATAATACCTTCTTGTTGATGTAATGGAGACATTGATACAGTTGCATATCTATCACCTGAAGATAATAAATCATGTACTCTTCTTACATTATTATGCTCATAAACCGAAGGTACACCATATGGGTATTTATCAACTTTATCACCAAGTTTTGTTCCCCAATCAACATGATGAGTAATATTTTCATCATCAGCTTTTAATTTAATTGGTGCAAGAACTGTAGCTGCAGTTAAAGCACTAGCTGAATAAATAGCTGTTTTCTTAAAAAAGTCTCTTCTACTAGATTTCTCTACTGAATTTGACTCTAAACTTTTATTAGAATTTTTACTAATTTTCGTCATTTTCCCTCCTCATTTAATTTGGCAGTACGAAATAAGCCAACTAAAACACACAATTATAGTTTTAAAATCTTAATTAAAACTAAAATACTTAATATTAAGAATACTTATTTAACACTTCTTTATATATAGTCACATATATAATAAAAACTAATATAGTTTTTACTTATTATAAACTTTTGATTTACTTATTTTATGATTTTTGTAGCTTTAAAATGTCGTTTTATAGGGCTTTGAAGTTTTATTTTAATTTGGTAAATTTTTATTTACCAAATTGTTTTTTATTTTTTTGTTAGTAGATTTTTTGCAAATTTTATTGCGTTAGAAGTGATTTCTTCTCCACTAATCATTCTTGCAATTTCATTTATTCTTTCTTCTTTATTAAGAAGTGTAATAGTTGATATTCCATCTTTTTTATCAACTAAAAAATGCTGATGTGAAGCTGATGTTAATTGAGGTTGATGAGAGATTGCAAAAATTTGATATGATTTTGATAAAGTAAATAAAACATTTGCAATTGCATCACTTTCTTTTCCACTTAAATTTGCATCAATTTCATCTAAAAATAAAACTCCATTTTCAATAATATCAAATTCACTGATTGATGTTAGTAATGCCAATCTTAATCTATTATATTCTCCTGAACTAATTGTATTTAAGTTAACACTATTTAATTCAAAATCTACTTCATCAATTCCATGTGCATCTAATTTTTTTTCTTTTAGATTTATTTTTGCATTTGATAGGTATAAGAATTTTAAATACTCATTAATTTTTTCTTGAAGTATTAATACACTTTTCTTCCTATATGAAGATATATCTATAGATAGCTGATTAATTTCCTCAGTTAGTTTTTCAATTTTCTTTTCCAGAACCGATTTTTCGAAAGTTATATTATCATAAGATAGAAGTTCTTTCTTTTTTTCTTCTTTATATTCTAGAGCTAACTTAATTGATCCAAATCTTTTTTGTAAAGATGATAGCTTTTCAATTCTAGTTAATACAGTTTCAATATCAATATCTTCTAGTTCAAATAAAGAATCATTAAACTTTTCAAAAATGTTATTTAATTCATTCATCGTCTCATCAAAAAAGCTTGTTTCAACTTCAAGTAATTCTAATGTATTAGATACGCTATGTCTATAATTTAAAATTGAAGATGCATCTTTTATAGCATCTTCAATTTTATCTTTTTTTGATAGTTGTCTTTTTAATAAATTTAATTCTTCATATTCATCTAATGAAGGATTAATAGATTCTATTTTTTCTATTTCAAATTTTGCAAACTCTTTTAAATCTTCAATTCTTAATTCATCATTTTTTATTTTTTCTAATTCTTTATTTACCATTGTAAGATCTTTATATAATAGATCAAAATTAGCTTTTACTTCTATAAATCTCTTATCATTTAATCCTGATAATTTATCTAAAAAATCTAATAATTTGTGACTTTCAAAATCAGAAGTATCTCTTAGATTAAGATGTTTGATTAATTTAGAAGAGACTATATTTAAATTCTTTTTAGAAATTGTTTGATTATTAATAAAAAATCTAACTTTTTCTTTTTTAATAGTTTTAATTACAATGTCATCATTTACATCTAAATCATATAAATCATCTACGATTTTAGAATCACTAATTAGAACTTCACCTAAACTTTGCTTTACATCACTTTGTGCAAATAGTGAAAGTATAGCTTGCATTAATATTGATTTACCAGCTCCACTTGGACCTGTAAAAACATTTAATCCTTTGTTAAACTCTAAATCAATTTCTTTAAAAGATAGACAATCTTTTATATAAATTCTATTAATCATATGATTAGTTTCCCCATC
The DNA here is from genome assembly GCA_002685075.1 of Arcobacter sp. GTDB lineage: Bacteria > Campylobacterota > Campylobacteria > Campylobacterales > Arcobacteraceae > Poseidonibacter. The sequence goes on along the minus strand of NYWO01000124.1, from coordinate 1,300 downwards.
TTAATTTTTCGCTTAATACCTCAAAATAATTTCGTTGACATCTATGTATCATTTTTGCATGTTGATTTGAAATTTTAATTTTAATAGTTTCGTTTTCTTCTGCTTCATAAATATCCTGACCATCTACAATTACAACTGCACCTTGAGTATCTGTAATAGTAAACTCAATTTGAAAATCTGCAGGCATTACAAGTGGTCTTTGAGTTAAAGAATGAGGAGCAATTGGAGTGATAATAAAAGCTTCAGTTAAAGGATAAACAATTGGACCTCCTACTGATAAGTTATAAGCAGTTGAACCTGTAGGAGTAGAAATTATTACCCCATCTCCATAATAAGAATTAAAGTGTTTATCATCAATTTTCGCATCTATTTTAATCATAGAAGATATAGATTTTCTAGATATTACTATATCATTAAAAGCAACAAATGTATTTAAGTTAATTGTGCCTTTAATCATCATTCGATTATCAATTTTATAATTTTTATTTTTAAAATCTTTTAAAAAATTTTCTAATTCATCCATTGATATATCTGTTAGAAAACCCAAAGTCCCTAAATTTATACCTAAAACTGGTTTATTATAATTAAAAGATTTTCTAACAACAGATAATAAAGTTCCATCACCACCTACTGAAACTAAGAAGTCAACTTCTTGAGATAGGAGATCTAAACTTAAGCCTTCTTCACCAATCATAGTTGCTGAGTTGTCTTCTAAAAAAACTTCAATATTATTTTTAGCAAATATTGTTTTTATTTCCTTAAAGACATTTTTTAATTCAGGACTCGATGGCCTTAATATTATTCCTGCTTTATTTGTAGATTCTAATAATTCTAAGTTTTTATTTAATATCAATGTTAGTAGCTCTTTTAATAGTATTTATAAATATTATATAATAATTACTTTTAAAAAATACTATTTATAGTGTAAGATTCAAATTAAATAAAATTAACCAAAAAAAAAGCCTTATCCGGAGATAAGGCTTTTTAATCATACTACTTAAGTTAGATATTAACCATTTCTCTTTTTAATAATTTCTTCAGAAACATTCTTAGGAACGTCCATATAGTTATCAAAAATCATAGAATAAGTAGCTCTACCTTGAGACATAGATCTTAAGTCTGTAGAGTAACCGAACATTTCAGCTAATGGAATCATTGCTACAACTAGTTTAACACCAGCTCTATCATCCATAGATTGAACTTGTCCTCTTCTTTTGTTAACGTCACCGATAACATCTCCCATATAATCTTCAGGAGTTTCAATTTCTACTTTCATAATAGGTTCTAAAATTACAGGTTG
>NYWO01000123.1 GCA_002685075.1 Arcobacter sp. | reverse complement strand
GGCTTTGAATTTTAATATTATAATTTATAAAAGAGGTAAATAATGGAAGAATCTTGTAAAAATGTTTATATAACAACACCAATATATTATGTAAATGATGTAGCACATATAGGACATGCCTATACAACAATTATAGCAGATATGCTAGCTAGATATTCAAGATTAACTGGAGCGAATACTTATTTCCTAACAGGAACTGATGAGCATGGTCAAAAGATAGCACAAAGTGCAGAAGCTAGAGGTAAAACTCCAAAAGAATATGCAGATGAAGTATCTGGAAAGTTTAAAACTTTATGGGATGACTTTGATATTACTTATGATAAGTTTATTAGAACAACTGATGAAGAACATAAAATTGGTGTACAAGCAGCATTTCAAAAAATGTATGACAAAGGTGATATTTATAAAGGTGATTACGAAGGTTACTACTGTGTATCATGTGAGACATTCTTTACTGAAAAACAATTAGTTGATGAGCAATTTTGTCCTGATTGTGGAAAACCTACTAATATTGTAAAAGAAGAGAGTTATTTCTTTAAATTATCAGCTTATGAAGATAGACTACTTAAATGGTATGAAGAAAACGAAGACTGTATACTTCCAAGATCTAAGAAAAATGAAATTGTAAACTTTGTCCAAGGTGGATTAAGAGATTTATCGATTTCTAGAACTTCTTTTGATTGGGGTATTAAACTTCCTGAATCAATGAATGAACCAAAACATGTTATGTATGTTTGGCTTGATGCCTTAATGAACTATATTACGGCACTTGGTTATGGAACTGATGAAAAAGAAATGAAACATTGGCCAGCTTCAACTCATCTTGTTGGAAAAGATATTTTAAGATTCCATTCTATTTATTGGCCAGCATTTTTAATGTCTTTAGATTTGCCATTACCAAAGCATATAGCAGCTCATGGTTGGTGGACAAGAGATGGTGAAAAAATGTCTAAATCAAAAGGAAATGTTGTAGATCCAAAACTTGTAGCTGATGCTTATGGTTTAGATGCCTTTAGATACTTTATGTTACGAGAAGTTCCTTTTGGTCAAGATGGTGATTTCTCACAAAAAGCTTTAATGGATAGAATTAATTCTGATTTAGGAAATGACTTAGGTAACTTATTAAATAGAATTTCTGGAATGAGCGGTAAATACTTTGATTTTAAAGTATCTTCTGTAGATGTTAAAAGGTTCCATCAAAAAGAACTTGATGAAGTAGAAGCAATTTTAGATAATGTTGAAGAATACTTATATAAGATGCAACTGAATAGATACTTAGAAGATATTTGGAAAGTATTAACAATTGCAAATAAAGCAATTGGTGATTATGAGCCTTGGAATTTAATGAAAAATGGTAAAGAAGATGAAGCTATGGCTTTAGTTGCTTTAATTACAAATATTATGGCTAGAGTTTCACTTCTTTTAGATTCAGTAATGCCTGAAAAAATTGGAAAAATTGCAACTTCATTAGGAATTATTATAAATAATGAAACTTATACATCTTTAATAGTAAATAAAGAATTAATTGCTGATACAACTATTACAAAAGTTGAACAATTATTTCCTCGAATTGAAGAAGTTCTTTTAGAACAAGCAAAACCTGCTGTTGTAGAAAAAGCTGTTGCTGAAGTTAAAGCTTCTAAAAAAGAAGAAAAAATTGAAGAAGATGATAATTTAATTACAATTGATAAGTTTTTTGAAACATCTTTAAAAATTGGAACTATTGTAGAAGCCGAAGAAGTGCCAAAATCTAAAAAACTTTTAAAATTACAAGTTGATTTAGGTGAAGGAAGAAATAGACAAATTTTAGCAGGTATCAAAGAATTCTACAATGCAGAAGAACTAGTAGGAACACAAGCTTGTGTTGTTGCAAACTTAAAACCAGCAAAACTTATGGGTATGCTTAGTGAAGGTATGTTAATGGCTGCAAAAGATGAAAATGGTTTATCTTTAATAAGACCAGAAGCTCCAAAACAAATCGGAACTAAAATAAGCTAGTGAAAATAAGCTCGATTATAGATATTATTGATGGAAAACTTTTAAATTCTCCATCAATATCTTTTATATACTCTTTTAAAACAGATGTATCAAAAGTAAAAGAAGGCGATCTTTTTATAGCTTATAATTTGGACGATATCCATATTGCTATACAAAAAGGTGCTTTTGCAATAATATTAGCAAATATTTATCCAATAACAGATAATGAAATAGCATGGATAAAAGTAGAGAATCTTAACACTTCAATTATAAAACTAATTCGATATAAACTTGCACATTTCAATTTAAATGCTTTTTATAGTAATGATATTAGTTGTGAATTTCTTAAAACACTTTCTTCAATATCGAATAAAAATATCAAAATTCTTCCTAAAAATTTAAAGAACTTTATTTCTACTCTTGAAAATGTAGATGATAAAACTTTTTTAATTTCTAATGATGATAAAATATTAAATAAAATATATCCGAATAATACAAGTTTTGAAAATGAAAATTTTATAATCTCAAATATATTAGAGCATTCGCTTTTTGAAACATCTTTTACTTTTAAAGATAAGTACTTTCAAAGAGTAAAAATACCAAGTATATATATTGAAAGTTTTATAAGAGTATATGAATTTTTAAATATAAGTGAACTTGATGATTCTAAGTTAAAAAATTCTAATCTTTTTAAAACAGTATTCTTAGATAAGAGTTTAAATATTGTTGAGTTTGGAAAATCTGATAAGTTTCTTATCTCTTCAAATAACATATCTTTAGTAGAAAAAGAAGTTGATTATTTAAAAAGTAAATTTACTTATGGAAAGATAATTTATATCACTTCTTCTTATATTGATTTTTTACCAAAAGAGCAAATTGTTTTAAAAGATATTTCTGAATTAAGAAATACATTAAAAAACAACTCTTTTAATGCTTCATATCTTGTTGGATTTGAGTTTAAAGAGATTAATCAAATACTATCAAAAGAAGAAAAAGAGTTAACTCTTTTCTAATTTTAATATTTTTAATATATTGTTCCAAATGTACTAATCACTTTTCCTACAATTTTTATATCAGAATTATTTAATACTTGAGATGGATAATCTTTATTATCTGAAATAATATCCAAATGACCATCAACTCTTTTCTGTATTCTTTTTACAAATAAACCATGAACTGTAGTAAAAGCATATATCCCATCTCTAGAACAATCATTTTTTGACTTATCTAAAAATATAATATTATCGTCATTTAGTGTAGGTTCCATTGAGTCACCTATTACATTAATCGCATCAATATTTTTTAAATTATCTTTTCCTCCTAATCTATCTATAAAATATGAAGGTACTTCTAATGATTCAAAATCATCAGAATTTTCATATGCTCCGCCACCAGCACTAACAGCAACTTCTGGAAAATATTTTATCCAGTATTTATCAGTACTATCAACAAGAGAACCTGGACTTTGATTGTAAAGAAGCCAATTTATTGATATTTTCTTCTTTGCACAAAAATTAAGTATATTTGAATATGGAATTTTCCCTCTATTCTTCATTGTTGCAAAATTTGCTTGTGATAATTCTAAAGAATTAGCAACATCTTTATCAAAAATTTTACCATTTACACCATCTGCACTAAGTATATCTTTTAACTTATCTATGATTTCACTTACAATAAGCATTTTAAATCCTTTAACATAGTCTTTACATAATTATATTACAAAATGCAATATTTTTCAAGTATATTTGAAAAATATTATAGAATTTGAAATATTAAATACAAAAGGATACAAAATGGCAAGAAAAATTATTGAAACAAGAAATAACGTTATAAATTTTTTTCATAAAGTTGACACTTTAATTTACCAGTTTGGCGATAAAGTATTATAAAAAAAACAAATTTAACAATTTAATAAAAATAAAAGATAACTATAAATGTTAATAAAGCTACTTTAATATATTATTACATTAATAATCACACTGTGGTAATAACGGAGACTGTTATGGAAATAAACTTAGTTACGGAAGCATTGAAATTTATGGCATTAGGGATGGGAGTAGTTTTCTCATTTTTAATTATCTTAATTTTTGTGCTTAAAGCTCAAGGTGCATTGTTAACAAAATATTTTCCTGAAAAGAAAATAGAGCCAGTAAAGAGGCCTAATACAAATGCATCATCGAATGAAACTGCAAAAGTAGCTGCAATCGTTGCAGCAGTACAGCATCATAAAAATCTAAAAGGTTAATGTTAATGGCAAAAAAGTATATAGATGTTATGGATACTACATTTAGAGATGGTTTTCAGTCCGTCTTTGGTGGTAGAGTTTTAATGAATGACTTCTTCCCAGCTGTTGAAGCTGCGAAAGATGCTGGTATAACTCATTTTGAGTTTGGTGGTGGAGCTAGGTTCCAATCTTTATTTTTCTATTTACAAGAAAATGCATTTGAAATGATGGACAAATTCAGAGAAATTGTTGGTCCTGATGCAAACTTACAAACACTAGCACGTGGTATCAATACAGTAATGTTAGATACAGGTTCTAGAGAATTAATTGACTTACACGCAAAAATGTTTGCCAAACATGGTACAACAACAATCCGAAATTTTGATGCTTTAAATGATGTACAAAACTTAGAATATTCAGCTGAATGTATTAAGAAATATGGATTAAATCATGAAGTTGTTGTTACATTAATGGATTTACCTCCAGGATGTTCGGGTGCTCATGATGTTGCATTTTATGAAAAAACATTAAGACAAATTCTTGATAGTGGTGTTCCACATGATTCACTTTGTTTTAAAGATGCTTCAGGAACTGCTTCTCCTCAAAAAGTATATGAAACTATTCAAATGGCTAGAAAATTAGTTGGAAATGATACTCATATTAGATTACATACACATGAAACGGCAGGTGTTTCAGTAGCTTGTTATTTAGCTGCATTAGAAGCTGGAGCTGATGGTATAGATTTAGCTGCAAGCCCTGTTTCAGGTGGAACTTCTCAACCAGATATTTTAACAATGTTACACGCAGTTAAAGGTAAAAACTTTGACTTAGGTGGACTTGATATTGAAAAAGTATTAAAATATGAAGAAGTATTAACTGATTGTTTAAAAGATTACTTTATTCCACCAGAAGCTACACAAGTTTCTCCTTTAATTCCTTTTTCTCCAATGCCAGGTGGAGCATTAACTGCTAACACTCAAATGATGAGAGATAATGGAACTTTACATAAATTTCCAGAAGTAATTAAAGCTATGAGAGAAGTTGTTGAAAAAGGTGGATATGGTACATCTGTAACTCCTGTTTCTCAATTCTATTGGCAACAAGCTTATGCAAATGTAATGTTTGGACCTTGGAAACAAATAGCTCCTGGTTATGGGAAAATGGTTCTTGGTTACTTTGGAAAAACTCCTGTTGCACCAAATGAAGAAATTGTTGCTCTTGCAGCAGAAAAACTAAAAATGGAACCTACAACTGAAAATCCTTTAGATATTGCAGATAGAGATGAAAAGAAAAAAATCTCTGTATGGAAACAAAGATTAGAACTAGAAGGTATTGAAGCTACTGAAGAAAATGTTTTTATAGCTGCTGCTTGTGATGAAAAGGGAATTGCTTTCTTAAAAGGTGAATCACCATTGAATATAAGAAAAAACGATTCTTCATGTGAAAATGATAAAGAATGTAATTTAGGAGAGAATAATATGAGTAATGCAAATGGAAATTATACAGTTGTTGTAGATGGTCAAAAATTTAATGTATCAATTGCTGAAGGAAATGCTGATATTCAAGTAACACCTGTTACTTCAAGTGAAGCAGCTTCAACTGCAGCTCCAGCTGTTGCTTCAAATGGTGCTGAAACAGAAGTACCTGCAGTTGTAAATGGTGCAGTATGGAAAATACTTGTAAAAGAAGGTGATAAAGTTGAAAAAGATCAACAAATTTTTATCTTAGAAGCTATGAAAATGGAAATAGATATTAATGCTCCAGTAGCAGGTACAATCACTAAAATTTTAGTAGGACCTAATGCAGCAGTTGAAGAAGGACAAACTTTAGCCATTATTGGTTAAAAGTTTTATTGGAATAATAATGAAAAAAAGTTTATTTTTAATTTTATTTACCCTTTTTTCTGTATTTTCTGTAAATATTTTTGCATCATCAACACATGTTGAAGTTACAGAAGAGAAAAAAGAGTATGCATCTAAATCAATGTCAGATTTAGTTGACTCGTTTTATAGTACAACTGGTTTAAAAGCAATTATTAATCCTCAAGAAGGATTAAAAGGTCCTCATGGTGAAGAATTAACAAAGTTTGCGCAAAGCTTTGGTAGAATAATTATGATTATAATTTGTTTTGTTTTATTCTACTTAGCTATTAAAAAAGGTTTTGAACCGCTACTTTTAATTCCTATTGGTTTTGGTGGAATTTTAGCCAATATTCCAATTGCAGAAATTGCAGGTGCTGATGGTATGCTTGGAATAATTTATAATATGGGTATTACAAATGGGTTTTTCCCACTTCTAATTTTTATGGGAGTTGGAGCTATGACTGATTTTGGACCATTATTAGCAAACCCTAAAACTGCACTACTTGGTGGAGCAGCACAGTTTGGTATTTTTGGTTCATTAGTTGCAGCAGTTTTACTTTCTCAATATGTGCCAGGTATTGAATTTACTTTAGAACAAGCAGCAGCTATTTCTATTATTGGTGGAGCAGATGGTCCAACTTCAATTTTTATAGCTTCGGCACTAGCTCCTGAATTATTAGGTGCAATTGCAGTTGCTGCTTATTCTTATATGGCATTAGTACCAGTTATTCAACCTCCAATTATGAGAGCGTTTACATCTGTTGCTGAAAGAAAAATAAGAATGAAAAGTGCAAGAAAAGTTTCTAAATTAGAGAAAATTGTTTTTCCTCTAGTTGTAGTTATGTTAACTTTACTAATTTTACCTGATGCTTCTCCTCTTATAGGTGCATTATGTTTAGGAAATTTTGCTAAAGAATCAGGAGTTGTTGATAGACTTTCTGATACAATGCAAAATTCATTAATTAATATAGTTACTATATTTTTAGGATTGGGTGTTGGTTCAAAATTAGCAGCAGAACAATTCTTAGTTGCAGAAACTATGGGTATTATGGCAATTGGGCTATTAGCATTTGCAGCAGGAACTGCTATGGGTGTACTAATGGCAAAACTTATGAACTTATTAAGTTCAAAAGAAAATCAAATCAATCCTTTAATTGGGGCGGCTGGTGTATCAGCAGTTCCAATGGCAGCAAGGGTTGTAAGTAAAGAAGGCCAACAATATGACTCGTCGAACATTTTATTAATGCATGCGATGGGTCCTAATGTTGCTGGAGTAATTGGATCAGCCGTTGCAGCGGGTGTACTTTTATCAATATTTAAATAAAAATTAATTAAGTAGGAAGAATTAAATTATGTCTGAAATTAAAGACTCTTTAGGTTTAGAAAATGTTGGAACGGTTAGAAGAAATCTTGATGTAGATACATTAATGAATCACGCAGTAGAAAATGAAGGTGCTAAAGTATCTTCAACTGGTGCTCTTATGATAGATACAGGTATTTTTACAGGTAGAAGTCCAAAAGATAAATTTTTTGTTAATCAAGATCCATCAAATAAATTTATTGCTTGGGGAGATATTAATAAAAAAGTATCTACTGAAGTTTATGAAGAGTTATTAGTTACTTCAAAAAAACAATTAAGTAATAAAGACTTATATGTAACAGATGTATATTGTGGTGCATCATTAGATTCAAGAAAGTCTGTTAGATTTATTACAGAGGTTGCATGGCAAGCTCACTTTATTAGAAATATGTTTATAGTTCCGCAAACTCAAGAAGAGTTAGATAACTTTGTACCAGATTTCACAATTTACAACGCTTGTAAAACAGTTGATATGGCTTATGCTAGTCACAATTTACATTCAGAAGTGTATGTAGTATTTAATGTTGAAGAAAATATTGCAATGATTGGTGGAACTTGGTATGCAGGTGAAATGAAAAAAGGTGTTTTCTCAATGATGAACTATTGGCTTCCTTTAGAAGGTAAGCTTTCTATGCATTG
>NYWO01000122.1 GCA_002685075.1 Arcobacter sp. | reverse complement strand
TTATTTAGAGTTTATTGTATTTATTTTTATTAATAAAGTGGTGCACTTTTACTTTGCACTACTGGTGTATTTTACCTTTGCACTTGACAGTAAGTGAAATAAAGTTCATATTATCTTCAGTTTTGTATGAAAAAGTATATTCATTGTCTTCAAAAGATAATATCCCACTATTTTTATTTTCTACTTGTACTTTTAAAGAATCATTCATCTCGTAAATCCTCTAATGTAGGGAATAAACTCTTTTCTTTTAAAGAAAACTCATACCCTAAATAATCAATAATTTGTAATATCTTTCTAAAGCCTATCTCACCTCTACCATTTTCCAAAGAAGATAGTGTAGCTCGAGAGATATTTAAATCTTCACAAAGTTTAGTTTGAGATATTTTTTGTTCTTTTCTATGTTTTTGTAATTCTTTTCCAAATTCATTTAGATTCATAATTTCACTTTTGTCTAATATATTAAACATATTATCCTAATATATAGATATTGTCAAATATATTAGACATATGTAAATAAAAAACTATATAATATAATAGCTTTTCACTATTCAACTAAACTTTTTATAGCAAAATTGATTATTGTATTAAACTCTTATTCAAAACCTAATTTTGCTAAAGTAAATAAATAGGAATTTAATCAACTTTATCTATACCACTTTATTATCTTATATTTTTTAATATTTAATAATTTTGTTGTTCTCTCATTCACAAGAACTTTTTTACCAAAATTTATTCTCGAAGCTAAATTATAATTTATTTTAACAGTTTTCTTGTTTTCTAACTTTACAATTAAGAAAGAATGAATAACTGTATCATCTGTTGTTGCTCCAAAATCAACTACTATCCCTTTCATTGTTAACTGAGATTTTGTTGAAACTATAAAATATAATATAATAGGAATACTAATAAGAAACAAAATAACAAAAATTTATTCAATTTTAGTTCTCAACATATTCTACCTCTCAATATCGACTTGTTTATTTTAAATTCACCAAATACTTTTATTTCTAAAGTAGCTTCAATAATATCTACAAACTCTGCACATAAAAAGGTTTCATTTTTTTTAGATACAAATAGATAAACCTTTTCTTTATACGCTTCTTTGATAAGTTTTGTTTTTCCTATTCTTCTTCGTCCAACTATTACAGTCATTTTTGATGACTCCAAAGAAGATATTTGAATATCTTTTAGGTTTTGTAATTCTTTTTCTCTATTATAAAATTTAAAAGTTAATTTAACTTTTTGATTTGACTATATAAGTCTTTAATCATTTTTGACAAGGGCTGTTAATTAAAATCTTTTTCATCATGATAATTTTAAATAATATAGTATCGTGTCCCCGGAATTTTAGAGAAAATATAAAGTAATTTTATTATTCACTACTTTTTTTAAACTTTTCAATTTTTTCTAATGCAATTAAAATATTAACTTCAATTTCTTTTTTTAAATTATAAGTACTTAATTTAACTTCATTATTTTTTAAATAATTATCAATTTTTACCAATAATTCTTTTAAAAAATCTTCTTCAGATAATAGTTCTTTTGTTTTAAAATTATATCTATCTTTTATAATACCGCCAAAATAATGCATAGTTGTACCATTTGTTTTTATCAAAACCTTAAATAATTCATTAGTATTTATATAACTTAATATAGTTTTATCTTTGTAATCAAATACTCTCTTATCATTTCTACCTTCTAACAACTCAAAAAGCTTTTCTGAATTTTTTTCTTTTATCGCATCAACAATTAGCTTTGAATCATTTTGTAAATTTAAAACCTCTTGCTCTTCCAAAAATTCATCAATGTACTTTTCAAATTTTTTAAAAGAATCACTTTCAAAATATTGTATATTCTCATAATTATTTCCCATAAAGTCTTTTCTAATGAGAAAAATATTTTTAAAATTAAAATAATCTTCATCAAATAATGATTTAAAATTCTTTTTAGCTGAATTAAAAAGTTCTTCAAAGTCTATTATAAATAACTTCTTTTCTTGAAAATAAAATAATATTGAAGTCACTAAGTTAAACTGTTTATAATCTTTATATTCATTATAAATGAATTTTTCATAAACATCTTTTAATAATTCATCAAACTCACTATCTTTTAAGTCATAAAATTCTGTTAGTTTTTTCCACGAAGGTGTATTTTCATCAAAATAATATTTACTGTTTTTTAAAGCTAAATTTATTTCTTCTTTATTAATATTTGAATCAAGTAATATTTCTTTCCATAAATTAAAAGGAATAATTACATTAAAATTATCTTCAAAATTATATTTATTGAGAAAAAATTTATATCTTGTTTTCTCAGCTTCTTTTTCATTTTTATCAATTATTAATGAAGAATGATATTCTTTAAACAAATCTAAAATATCATTATTCCCCTGTCTAATTTCAAATGAAAATAGAAAAAACCATTCTAGAATATCTTTTATCAATTTTGCATTTTCAATATGAATTATTAAAACTTCATCATAAAATCTTTCAAAATCTAGTAAACATTGTCTTAAAGCTCTTAAGTTATTAGATTCTGATTTTTCAAAAAGTTCTAATATCTTTGATTTATCTTTTTCTAAAATATTTTCTTTTACTTTATTTATATTTTTCAATTCTAAAAGAAAACTATCATAAGCAGAATCTTTTTTTGTTTTAAACTCAAAAGTTTTCCCAATAAGTTTTTCTTTTATTTGGGTATATTTTTTTGTTTTTTCTAATTCTTCCTCATTTGCAATAAGTATTACTTTATAAGATTGGTGTTCTACAAAGTTGTTTATATATCCTAATAAATCAACAATATTTATACCACTTCTTTCTAAATCATCAAATATTAAAATATAGTCTTTAGTATTTAATAAATCTTCCGGCTTAAAATTAGGTATTTGTACACTTGCATTTCCATCAGCTTTTTTATCATCATCTAAATCAATTTTTAATGTACCTTTCAAAAGCTGTTTAGCAATTTTTCCTGCAAATATTGTTTTTTTATTGTAAAGTCTTGGATGAATAGCTTCTAAAAATTTTGTTTCAATCTCCTCATAAGAAGTAACACCATACAAACTTATATAAATGTATCTTTGTTTTTTTCTATCTAATATTTTTTTGTAATTATTTATAAAGTGAGTTTTTCCACTTCCCCATTTACCTTTTAATAAAACTGCATATTGTGGATTTGTAAGTCCTATATAATAACATAGAAATTTTGATATATGTTTATTTGACATAAGATAGCCTATACTTTTTTTATTTATTATAGCTATATAAAAGTAAAATAATAAAAAAGATTACAAATTACAATATCAAAGAAATATAAGAATAAAATATTTACCCTATGCATTGTTAATTATCATCTTTATTTTAAATAATATAATTCTTCATAATATTGAGTTTTTAATGCTTCTTCAATATAAACTTTACTATTTTCAATTTTAGGTAACATTTCTATTAATAAAATCTTTAAAGTAGGTAGATAATCTTTTATAATTTCCCATACCATTGATTCATCAATTCCTCGATAGTTATGTGAAACCTTATCTCTCATAGCTGATAAGTTTTTCTAATTGATTTTACTTGATGTTTTTAATTCTTCATTGATTTTCTTATTTTCTTCGCCTATTGCTATTAGTAAATTTACACTTGCGTTAAAATTTAATTGTTTATTTGCTAAATAAAATTTTTCTTCATTTTCAAAATCAGCAGAATATATAAAAATCTTTTCGATTGCTTCAAGCATTGTAATACATTTTTACTATCAAACATATATAAAATCTTTTTTTGAATGTAGTTTAATAAGTGGATTAAACTTTTTATAATTTATTAAATCAATTTTAGCATTAAATATTTTTTCTAGTTCATTTTCTAGTTTTAAGTAACTTTCAAAATTCAATCTAGTTTTATCATCTTCAATATATGCAATATCTATATCACTATGATTTGTATTTGTTGCAGAAGAAACAGAACCAAATAATATAAAGTTTTTTAAGTGATATGAAGCTTTTTTACTTTTAAGCACTTTTAATATATCTTCTTTATTCATTTTAGTTAAATTCCTTTCTATTTTATTTATCTATTATAACACAAGAATTTATAATTTTATTCTATTAAAACTTCTTAATCAAATCCACATAAACATCAGTCAAACCTTCTACTTCTTTAACCGTAGTTCTCTCACCAATACTATGAATCGTATCATTTATCACACCAAACTCTATAGCTTCTATTCCAAAGGCTCCAAAATACCTAGCATCTGATGTTCCACCAGCAGTAGAGTGCTTAGTTGTAACTCCTAAAACATCTTTTATTGAGTTTTCCATAGCTTTTACTACTTTTGATTCTTTGTTTGTTACAAAGGGAAAAGAACCTTGTGTTGTTCGTAAAGAATAATCTAAGTGACCAAATACTTTTTCAATATAAGCTTCTACATCTTCTTTTTTTGTGTTTGTTGAGTTTCTTACATTAAACATTAAATCTAATTTATTTGGAGTTACGTTTGTAACTTGCATACCAGATCTTATATCTGTTAAAACCATTTTTGAAGGGGCAAAGTATTCATCACCATTATCTAAGTCATGTGCTGCAATTTGATTTAATAAAGGAGCCATTTGATGTATTGGGTTTATTCCTTTTTCTGGATATGCTGCGTGTCCTTGTCTTCCTTGGATTTTTAAATATCCATTGATACTTCCTCTTCGCCCTACTTTTATGGCATCACCAAAAACTTCTTCACAAGTTGGTTCTGCTACAACAGCATATTGAGGTATAAAATCTATCTCTTTTAAATACTCTAAAGCTTTAATAGTTCCGTAAGTACCCTCACCCTCTTCATCAGAAGTCATTAAAATTGAAAGTGTTCCATCAAAATCTTTTGCATGTTTACAAGCATAAAGATAAGCAGCAACTCCACTTTTCATATCTTGAGTTCCACGAGCAGTTATAACACTATCTATAATATCAGCAGCAAATGGGTCAACATCCCATCCTTCACCAGGAGGTACTACATCAATATGACCTGCAAAACACAGGTGTTGAGGGTTGTCGTTAAATTTTTTATAATATACTCTATTTTTTGTATCTTCTCTATCTACATTTATACAAGTCCACTCATCTCCTAAGTATTCTTCTATAAAATCAAAGCCACCATCATCATCTGGTGTTACTGATTTGAATCTTAATAATTTTTGAAAAAGTTCTATAACTGTCATTTTGTTCCTTTATAATCCGTGATTGTATCAAAATTGATATTATATTCGTTATAATTAATCATAATAAGTATTTTTTAATTAAGGATAATAAATGAAAGAACTCAAAGAACGTATATTAAAAGTAATAACTCCAAAAGCAGTTTTATACCCATTAACCAATGAAGCTAATAAATCAATTATTAATGATCCCTGTGAAACTTTCCTAATAAGGATGTCAGAATTTCCATATAGAATAGGAAGAGAATCTAGAGTTGGAGAAAATGAGAAAGGCTTATTTGTAAAACTAAGAGTAATAAAAAATATTTCCAAACCAGTAAACGATACATATTTATATGACTCTGGAAAAAACTTACAAATTTCAAAAGAACACTTACAAATTGAAAAAAACAATGAGACATATACACTTAAAGATAGAGGTAGCTCAAATGGTACAACAATAAATGGTACTACATATGGAGGGAATAGACAAGTTTTTGAACATACACTTAAAGATGGAGATATTATAGCAATTGGCGATAAAAAATCTGAATTTAAATACCAATTTTTAATTTTAGAGAATTTGTAAATTAAATAAAAGAAAGGTTATCAAATGAGTAAAATAGAAAAATATTTTTATTGGTTATGCTTTTTTCTAGCAATTTATATAACAATTGGATTTAAACTTGTACCTTATATAATACAAGATCAACTAGTAAAAAACTTAGATGAAAATTTAACTTTAAAAACTTCAGTTGAAAAAGTAGAATTTAATCCTTTTATCTTTGAAGCAAAAATACATAATTTAGCACTTTTGGATGAAGAAGGAAATAAAACAATTTCTTTTTCACAATTTAAGTTAAATATTGAAGTTTTACGTTCTATTCTTGAATCTCATGTTAGTTTAAAAGAAGTTTTACTTCAAGATGCAAGTATAAATGTTGAAGAGAGTTTAGATGGAACTATAAATTTAACAAAAATACTTAAAAATAAAGAAGAGAAAAATGATGAGCCTAAAAAAGATGAAGAAGCTTCAGATATTAAGTTTTTAGTATCTAAAATATCTTTACTTAATATGAACATCAATTATACAAAACAAAGAAAAGATAAACCATATAAGTTAAGTCTTAACAATGCTAACTATATCTTATATGATGTTGGAACTTATAAAAATAGCTTAGCTTCAAATGATTTGCAATTTAATATAAATAAAAATACAAAAGTATCATTAAGCGGTGCTTTTAATACACTTCCGTTTAAAATGTATGGAAAAGCTGAAATAATTGATTTAAGATTAAAAGAAATACTTGATCAACAAAAAGAGATTTTAAACTTTAATATAAATGAAAAAGCAAGATTTGATTTAGCAATTAATTATAATATCAATACTGAAAAAGAATTTGATTTAAAACTTGAAACGCAAAAATTAGAGTTTTCAAATATCGATATTAATCAAAATAAAAGCAGTATTGCAAAACTGAATAAACTTATGATTGAAAAACTAAATTTTGATTTATTAAAACAAGATATTAGAGTAAATAATATAAATATAAATGACTTGTATACAAATATAACAAGTGATAAAAATGGCTTAAATCTAGCTACTCTAATAAAAAAGCCATCTGCAAAAACACAAAAGCAAGTAGTAAAAGAAGAAGTTAAAGTAACTCCTCAAGAAACAAAACCTTGGAATATTTTAGTATCAAATTTAAAACAAACAAACTTGGATTTAACATTTAGGGATACTGTTAATAATACTAGTGTTAAAACTAATAAATTTAATACAGATATCTCTAGCATAAAAGTTACTGGTTCAGATATTTTACTTAATAAGCTTAAAATTTCTAATCCAAATATAGTATATTCTGATAAGAAAAATGCAATGAATCTAAATCTAAACAATAACTTGATTTCTTTAGATAAAATATCTATTTTAAAGAATAATATAGATATTTCAAACATAAGTACAGCACAAAGTGAACTATCTTACAAAGATAAAAAAACATCTTTAGATATTAATTTAAATAAACCAAAAATAAATATTAATAGCCTAAAGATTAAAGATTCAAATATTTATATTGGAAAACTTAATTTAAATACACCAAAAATTGATTTTAAAGATTCAAAAAATGGTTTAGATCTTAAGACTATTGATACAAACTTAACAACAAATAATTTAAATATTAATGGTCCTAAAATATCTATGGCATCAATAACATTGATAAATCCAAGATTAAATATCAATGATAGAACTAATAAATTACAAATAGATATAAATAAAATAAATGCAAATGTAAATTCATTTTTATTAAATAAAAATGATATTTTAATCAAAAGTGCAAAACTTAAAAAAGGCTTATTAACCTTTAAAGATATAAAAAATAAAACAAATATATCTTCAGAAAAGATGGAGATAAAAATAAGTAATATAAAACAAAGTAAAAACCTTTTATCTTTAGCATCTCTTAACATCTTTGATCCTAGTATTTCTATGATAAATAATATTGATAAGACAAAAATTCTTGCTAAAAATATTGATGTAGATATTAGAGGTATTTCAAATGGAAAAAATGGTTTAAAGGTTTTAAAAACAAATGTTTCAAAACCAAATATTTCTGTAACACTTGAAAAAAACAATAATAAAGTAATTGAAACTACAAAAAATATAAAAAAAGATACAAGTAAAGAATCAACAGCAAAATTAAATATCGGTCCTATAACTATCGATAATGCAATGCTTAGTTTTGAAGACAAGAACTTACCTCTTCCTTTTAAAACAATTATTAGTAAATTAAGTGGAAATGTTTCAAAGTTAGATACAAGAAAATCATCAACTTCAAAACTTAATGTAAATGGTGTAGTAGACAAATATGGAACTACACAAATTACAGGAGTTGTAGACCCAACAAGTTTAAAAATATTAACAGATATTAATATGTTATTTAAAAATATCTCAATGCAAAACTTTACACCTTATACGGGTAAATTTATTGGAAAAGAGTTAAAAAGTGGAAAATTAGATTTAGATTTAAAATATAATGTTCAAAAATCAAATCTTGATGCAAAAAACAATATTGTAATTACAAAATTAAAACTAGGGAAAAAAGTTGAGAGTAAAGATGCTGTTTCTCTTCCTTTAGAGCTTGCTATAGCACTACTTGAGGATTCAAATGGTGTTATTGATCTTAGTATTCCAGTTACAGGTAATATGGATGATCCACAGTTTGCAATTGCTCCTATTGTATGGAAAGCATTTGTTAATTTAATTACAAAAGCAATTACTGCACCATTCTCACTTCTAGGAGCTATCTTTGGATTTGAAGCAGATGAAATTAATAGTGTAGATTTTAATTACGGAAAAAATGAAATAACTCCAATTCAAAAAGAAACACTTGATAAGATTACTCAGATATTAAATAAGCGTCCAAATATAGTTTTAGAAGTAGTTCCTTCTTATGATAAAAATAAAGACTTATATGCACTTAGAAAAGCGATATTTGATAAAATTGTTTTAGATGAATTAAAAGATGTAAAAGAAAAAGATTATAAAGAAGAATATACAGAACTATTAGAAGGTTTATATGAAGATTTTGAACAAAATATTAAGTCTTTAAAAGAACAATATAAAAATGATGAAAAAACATATATTAGTACTCTAGAGGGTTATATCATCTCAAAACAAAAAGTTGAAACTTCTACTTTAACTCAAATTGCACTCACAAGAGTGGCTAATATAAAAGAGTATTTAGTAAAAGTAAAAAAAGTAAATACTAAACAAATAAAAATATCTAAGAAAATAGATATTAAGACTCAATCTGAAAAAACTTCAAATATAGACCTAAAATTATCTAAATAATATAGTAAAGATTTAATCTTTACTATATTCTACACTTATAAACACTTATAACTATTATTTATAATTATTATTCATTGACTTATAATATTTTATTTGATATCATTCAAATTATATATAATATATATTTATAAAATATTAATAAGGAAAACTTATGAAAAAAATGATTCTACCAGGAATATTAATTTTAATTATTCTATTTGTTACTTTTGCTGTATTTGAAGAAGTTAATAAATTTGATCCAAATCAAAAAAGATTAGCATGTCAACAAGAAACAACGACATTTGAAAAAATACACTTTGAAAATCCTATTTGGGAAACAAACAATTTAATAGAAACTAACAACTTCATTGTTAAATCTGATATAGAGTATTCAAGATATATGCCAAGTCATTTAATTAATATTTTGACAGTTAAACAAGCAGATGAAATCTTAAACTCTATTTTAGAAAAACATATAGTATCAAATACACCAAACGAAAAAAAGCTAATAATTGACTATTATATTTATGAAAATGATAAAGAAGATAAAGGTAAAAAAGGCCCTAAATCAAAACTATATGCAGGATATGTTTTATTTGAATTTAAATTAGATAATAAACTAGTATATAAAATACAAACTGATTATATGGATATAGATGGTAAAGATATAAAAGACAGAATGACTTGTGCTATAGAGTCATTTTTATCAATTAAATAAAGGATTATAAAATGAAACAAAAAATATTTAAAGACAAATACTCTATTTTTGAAATTGAGTATAAAAAAAATGAATTAAAATTTAAAAGTGTTGATGAGATAATAAGTGCATTACAAGTAAAAATTGATGCTCATCCAGTTATTGCATTTATTGCAATTTTTGACCAGTATGCTCATACTTCTTCTTTAGAAATGGGTGAAGTAAATGATAATATTAAAGCTGCAAAAAATATTATATTTTGTTTTGGTAAAGAGTTACCAACTCCTGAAGTTTTAGCAGTACGTCCTAGAAGTATTGGAGTTTGTGAATTAGAAGATTCTTATGTAATAAACTATCTTGAAGCGCCTAATGAAGCTGCTAATGATACTATGGAAAATTTTATTATGTCTTTAAAAGATTAATAACAATATATATAAATTAAGTAATAAAGCTTTTATAGCTTTATTACCTTTGCTCCAAATCCACCTTGTGAAGCATGTGCATCTGTATAAGATGAAACACTTGGATGTGAATCTAAAAACTGTTTAACTGCATATGATAACTTTCCAGTTCCAATTCCATGATAAACTAAAACTTCATCAAACCCTGCTATTAGAGCATCTGATAGAAACTTATCAAGATTGTTTATAGCTTCTTCACTTCTTTGTCCATGTAAATCTAATTTTACATGACCAGTTGAAGGTTTTTCTATATTTACTGTAGCTTTTATTGGTTTTTTCTTTAACTTTGGAGGATTACCTGATTTTTGCAAATCTGATAATTTAACTTGTACTTTCATTCCCATATCATTTTCAATATATGCTTTTGTTCCTTTGATAGAAATAAGTACACCTTTAGTAGTTCTATATTTTACTCTATCACCTACTTTTAGTTCAACTGCATCTTGGATTTTTTCTGTTTTAATAACACTTGCTTTTTTATGTGCTATATTTAAATGTTGGTGAGATTCTGTACTTAGTTTTGCTTTTATAGCTTTTTTAGCTTCATCTCTTGCATCTTTATACTCTTTATGAAGTTTTGATTTTTCAGAGTAAATATGATCATCTAAATTCTCTTTTTGCTCTTTTAAATTTCTTGATAATCTTTCCATATTATCAATTTCACTATTTAACTTTGCAATTTTTAGTTTATATTCTTTTTCTAATTCGCTACTTCTCTCAATTAGTTCATTTAGTTTATCTTTATCATCACCATAAACTTCTTTTGCTTTTTTTACTACAGTATTTGGGATTCCATATCTTGAAGCTGTTTCAAAAGCATATGACTTACCAATAGTTCCTTGTAAAAACTCATAAGTAGGTACTCTATTGGCTTCATCATAAAGTGCAGCTATTAGTTCAACATCATCATTTGATGCCATAAGTGCGGCTAATCTTTTATGATGTGTTGTGATAATTATCTTAATATCTTTTTTTATTAACTCTTCAATAATAACTTTAAATAGAGAAGCTGCCTCATCTGAATCAGTTCCTAATTCAATCTCATCAACACCAACGATTGCATTTTTGGCAGCAAATAGTTTCGAGAATTCTTGCATTCTTCCTGCAAAAGTAGAAATATCATTTTTAACACTTTGAGGATCATCTAAAACTGCATTTATTGATTTAAAATTTCCAATTTTTGTATCTTTATGAGTATTATATGGAATTAAATATTTTGATAATAAAACGGCAGATAAAATAGATTTTAACATCATAGTTTTACCACCTGCGTTTACTCCAGTAATCATTACAACTGATTTAGAAAAATCAATACTAATAGGCTTTGCATCATGAATTGCAGGATGAGAAAAGTCTACAAGTTTATTTTCATTTTTCTTTGTTGGAATAATAAAGTTTTTATCATTTATCTTAGCAAAAAATAGTCTTGCTTGATAATGATCAAACCTATCAAACTCTCTGTTAATAAACTTTAAAAACATCAAGTTTTTTTCAAATAAAGAAGTGATTTGTCTACATATCTTTAATAAAATCTCTTCTTGTTTATTTCTTAAATCGTTTTGCTTTTGTTTTAGTGAACTTACACTATGAGGAAGAACATAGAAGAAACCAGAGTTTGATCTATCAATTACTGAAGCTTTTAAAACATGATTAAAACCACCACGAACAAGTAGTGATTCTTCACCATTTATATAATGAACTTGAGAATCAACAAGATATGATCTTACTTTTTGGTTATTAATAATCTTGTATAAACTTTGTTTAATCTCTTCTTTATTCTTAGAAATTGCGTACTTAATAGAATCAAATTCTTCATTAATACCATCTTTTAGATTTGCTCTTTCATCAAAATAGTCACATACTTTCTCTACATCAGATGGAATTATGATTTTATCAATCCACTCTTGAAGTTTACCATCAAAGTTAAATCTTTTTAAATACATAAAGTATTTTAAGATTTTAACAAATTCGATAATATCATCAACTTTTAAAACACCTTGTTTTTGAATATGTTGTAAAGCTCTATCAAGATTTTGTATCTCATCTGGAGCTTTAATATCAAATTTTGATAACTCATTTATAAGTTTAAAATGAAGGTTTATATCACCTTCTAAAATAATAGATTTTTCTCTAGCCATAAGCTTTGAAAAACTATCAATATAATCAATTAAGTCTAATTTTTTTAATATATTTTGCATGGCAGGATTATAACTAAAAGGCCATAATAATCATATGAATTAAATAGATTATTTACACTTCTGGTCTAAATCTTTCAACTCTAAGTTTAAAGCATTAGAAGAGATATAAACTTCCCACAATGAAATACATAAAGATAAACACATAATAAGTAAACTTAATCCAAATACTTGCTTCCCTACTTCATAAGATTCTAAAAAAAAAGCAAACATAGATATTGTACACATAAGCATAGATACCACTCCAAAAAATTGCATCCATTTTGTAAGTTCTAATCTTTTTTTTAGATTCCCAATTTGTCCTGATAAATTTTTACTGCCATGTTCTCTTGCTTGATGGCTAAGAGAACGAATAAGTTGACCCGTTGTTAAAAAACGATTTGTATATGCTAAAAGAAGTAACGAAATTGCAGGGAATAATAAAGCTGGTGTTGAAATTTCTATATCCATTTAAGGCCTTTAGTTTTTAAATTTTTTATATAAAATATTGCCAATAAAATAAAGCAATTAAAGTTACCATTATTATTGCGATGATATTAATAAATACACCAAATTTTGCCATTTGTTTTACTTTAACAGCTCCACTACTCATAGCTATTGCATTTGGAGGTGTTGCTATTGGAAGCATAAAGGCATATGATGCACAAATAGTCGCAACCATTAAAATTAGTGTCATATCAACATTAGCTACTTGTCCTAAAGAAAAGATTATAGGAAGTGCTATTGAGATAAGTGCTGTATTTGATGTGATTTCAGTTGTAAAAGTAATTAAACTAGCAATTAGTATAATAAGTACAATTACAGGCATATTAGTTAATGATAACATAGAATTTGCAAGTTCATTTGCTAAACCTGTTTTCGAAAAAGCTGCGGCTATTGTAAATCCTGCACCAAATAAGAAAATAATCTCATAAGGAATATTTTTTGCATCTTCCCATTTAATAAATCCAATTTTAGGGAAAAACATAAATAGACCAAAACTTAAAAGTATTGCTGTTTCACTTAAACCAAGTCCATGATAAAAAGGCTCGATTCTTGAGTTAACTAAAAGTAAAGTAACTAAACCTAACAATACATATAACAATCTTTTCTGATCTGATAATAAATTTTCTTTAGCTTTTATTTCTTTTTCAAGCTTTACATCACCTAAACCAAGTGACAAAATAAAAGGACTGATTACTAACATAATTGCAGCTAATGGTGCTGTTAATAATATCCATTGAATAAAAGAAATTGGTTCAATTGAGTTTTGTTGCATAAAGCCCATAAGTATTAAATTTGGTGGTGTTCCAATTGGTGTAATAATTCCACCAATGCTACAGCCATAAGCAATCGCAAGTGCAAGTCTAGCTTTAAATTTTATATCTTCTGTTAAAAATATTGCAATTGGAAGTAAAAGTAAAGCTGTTGTTGAGTTTGATAAAATAGAACTAAGAAGTGCTGATGTTATACTTAGTGAAAATATCATTCCTCTTGGTGTATTTGGAAAAATTGTTAATAATTTATTTGAAATATATTTATGAAGATTTATTTTTTGGGTTGCAATTGCAATCATAAACCCACCCATAAATAAAAATATTGTTGTATTAGAATAGTTTGCCGTTGCCGTTTTAATATCAATTATTCCAAAAGCTGGAAATAATATAATAGGCAATAAAGAAACAACACCAATTGGTAAACCTTCATTTGTCCAAAGAACAACCAAAAGTACTATCAATGCTATTAAAGTTGAATGTTGTGTATTAAAAAAAATAGTTCCTAGGAAGAAAAATCCTAGGGCTATTAATATAGAAATAAATATTTTATTCAATACTTTTTCCTTATTTACTTTATTAGTTTTTATTTTGCCTTTGGTCTAAAAGGTTTGATAACATCTTCATTACAAACTAAAAATGGACCTTCCATTAAATCAATACAATATGGAATAGCAGGGAATACAGCATCTAAACATTCTCTAATTGACTTAGGTTTTCCAGGAAGATTTACTATTAAAGAACTTCCTCTTAATCCTGCTGTTTGTCTTGAAAGAATAGCAGTTGGAACAAACTTTAAAGACTCAGCACGCATTAGTTCACCAAAACCTGGCATCATTCTATCGCATACAGCTTCTGTAGCTTCTGGTGTAACATCTCTAGCTGCTGGTCCTGTTCCACCAGTTGTTACAACTAAACAACATCCTTCATTATCTACTAAATCTTTCATAGTCTCTTCTAAAGTTTTTTGATCATCTTCAATACATCTATAAACTTCTTCCCAAGGAGATGTTAAATAATCATTCATTGTATCAATAATTGCTTTTCCAGATAAATCTTCATAAATTCCTTTACTTGCTCTATCACTTGCAGTTATTATTCCAATTCTTGCTTTTTTTTCACTCATTATAATTCCTTCATATTTATTTTATTTATTTAATATATGTCCAACATCTTTTATAAAATAGACTGTTGCATATTTCATAAAAAAATCTTTTGCCATTAAAGCTTCAATAATTTTATCTTCAGCTCCTAAAAAAACTTCTATCTTTACGCCTTTTTCTATAAGGACTTTAAGTTTATCTTCATTCCATTCATAATTAATTAGTTGTTCTAATTCATCATAAGTGCCTTTATTAAAATACTCACTACAATCAATATTACTTGGATACGTAATATTTTCTAAAAAATTTTTGCAATAAGCTGTTTCATCTTTTTTATAAAACATTAACTGCATTCTTTTAAATTTTTTATCTTTTGTTTGAAAAAAAGCTGGTGAAAAAAGTTGTAGTTTATCTACTCTTTGACTTGAGTTTAAAACTTCTTCAAAAGCTTTTATAGCTCCATAAGAAAATCCACTTACTGAAAAGTCATTTTCAATAATAAATTCATTGAAAAGTTCTGCTTCATTTTCTAGACAAAAACCTGAATGATAATTTTTAGATATCATTTATAGTTATAACCTCATTTTTAATCATAATATCTTTTAATCTATTAATTTCATCTGCATTGTGTGATAATTCAGCTCTTAAATCATTTTTAACATTGTTTAATAATTCATCAATAGAACTTGCCATTTTATATTTATTTACAATTTCGTTTGCTATAAAATCTGCATTTTCTAAATCTTTATGATTAATTGCATATTTTTCTTTTTTTATAACTTCAACCCCAATAAATCCTGCTAAATCTCTTTTTATATTTTCAACTAAATCATGATATGAAGGATATGTAGTATTTAGTTTTTCAACACTTTCGTCAAATAAAGCCACTTTACTTTTTGATATAAATGCCTTAGATGCTTGATAAATAGATAAAATTTCTTTTTGTTTTTCATCTAAAATTTTGATTTGTTTTTTACCAAATTCAAGCTTGTTTTTTGCAATTTCTATATCATCTGAATCTAATATCTTAGAGTCTCTTTTTATCATATTTAATAAGGCTTCATTTATAAGTGTTGCTAAAGCAGCCGAGCTAAAACCTGTAGTATCAATAGATAATTGTACAGTATTTATTTCATGGTTTTTACCATCTAAATATAACTCTAATATTTTTTCTCTATCTTCAATATTTGGAAGTCCAACATGAAGTCGTCTATCAAATCTTCCAGCTCTTAATAATGCTTCATCTAATACTTCAACTTTATTTGTTGCTGCAATTACCATTACACCACTATCACCTTCAAATCCATCCATTTGAGTTAATAACTCATTTAGTGTTGATTCTCTTTCATCATTTGAAGTTCCACTTCTTTTTTTACCAACTGCATCTATTTCATCAATAAAGATAATAGCAGGTGCACTTTGTTTTGCTTTTGCAAATAACTCTCGTACTTTTTTAGCACCCATTCCTACATAAATCTGTACAAATGAAGCACCACTTTGATAGAAAAATGGTACATCAGCTTCACCAGCAACTGCACGTGCAATTAATGTTTTACCAACACCTGGAGGTCCTATTAATAAAACACCTTTTGGTAGTTTTACTCCATATTTTAGATACTTATTTGGCTCATTTAAAAAGTCTACTACTTCTTCAAGCTCTTCTTTTATCTCTGAAATACCTGCAATATCTTTAAATGTTACATTTGAATTAACAGCTTGAATATTTGTATTTAAGTTTTCATTTGTAACGCTTGCTTTAGCTTTATCTAATTCTGTTCCAAAAGCAGATTTCTTTTTATTTTTATCAAAATACTCTTTTAGTTTATCTTGCTTTAGTTTTACAATAAAGGCTACAAAAAGTAGTACAAACAAGAATCCAATTCCGATATAATAAGAACCACCTTGGATATGAGAACCACCTTTGTAAAGTGTATATACGAAAAGTATTAGTAGAACAATGGCTGAAATTGCCATAAGTTTAAAGTTTTTATCTAGTGCTTTTTTATCTAAATTTTGCGACATTGTTTTTAGCCTTTACTTCATAATCATCAATAAAAATCCAATCTCCAACCAAATCTACAGTTGATTCAACTTCTATTTGATTAAAGTGTTGATCTAAACCTATGTATTTCCCATTTTTTTCTTGTTCTATTAAGATTTCTAATGTTTTATTATTTTCTTTTCTAAAGTTTAAGTTTTTTTCTTCAATGATTTTTGTTAATTCGTTATAACGTAATTTAGCAATATCACCTCTAATTTCTGGTTTCATAGTTGCACTTGGTGTTCCATCTCTTTTTGAGTATGTAAATGCATGTATATGTGTTAATGGGAATTTATGTAAATTATCCATAGCTTCTTTCCATAATTCATCAGTCTCACCTGGATGTCCAACAATAAAATCAGTTCCTAAGGCATAACCATTTTCTTTTAAAAACTCAAAAAGTTCTAAATCTGATAGAACTTTATTTCTTCTATTCATAAGTTTTAACATATCTTTTGAAGTATGTTGTAATGCTATATGAAGATGTTTTGCCATAAAAGGCTCATTTACTAACTCTTTAAATTCATCATCAATTTGAATAGGTTCAATACTTCCCATTCTAATTCTTCTTACACCTTTTATTTTTGACATTTTCTTTAAAAGTTTTGCTAATGAAGTATGTTGTTTTTTTCCATATGAACCTACATTTGTTCCTGTTAAAATAAACTCTCCAAAACCATTTGAAGCTAAAGTTTCAACTTGTTCTAAAATTTTATCTTCACTGTAAGATCTTGCATCACCTCGAACATGAGGAATAATACAATATGAACATCTAAAGTCACATCCCTCTTGGATTTTAATAAAAGCTCTACTTTTACCAACAAACTCTTCAACAATAGTATTGTCTAAGTGTTCTAAGTCTCCAGCTTGAAAGAATCTTTCTTCTTTTTGTAAAAGGTCATTTATTTTCTCTTTTTCAGAGTGTCCAAATAATGCATCAACTTTTTCTTCTTTAAATAAGCTTTCACCTTTTGTCCAAACTCCACATCCTGTGAATACAACTCTAGGATCTTTTGGAAGCTTTTTAAGACCATTAATATAACCACGTGCTGTACTATCTGCACCATTTGTAACTGTACATGAGTTTATAACTACAACATCAGCATCTTTTTCTTCTTGAGTAATATCAAAATCTTTTAGATTACTCATCATAACTTGTGTATCAAATACATTTGTTCTACATCCAAATGTTTTAAAATATACTTTTTGTTTATCTTTTGTAAAATTCATATACTTTTATTTACCTTTTTTATATATCTTCTAGTTCTTCTGGTTTAGATCTATTTGATCTTGATGGACCATAATGATTATCTGTTGTATTCATATTTATTTGTTGTGTTGGGTATGCTATATGAATATCATCTTCTGCCATAAATGCATTTAATATTTCTGGACTCATTGTACTTCTTAATTGTAATGCTGCATAAGAGTTTGTAAGATACCATCCTGAAATTACAATTCCATAAGGTTCTACAAAAGTAAATACTCTAGGTTCTACTCCAGTAGCACGTAATTGATATTTACTTCTCATTTTACTTAATTGTTTTCTAGTTATATCTGTATAACCTTTTGAATAATGCTTTAAAATGTCTCTTGAAATCTTTTGTGCTTTTTTATGGTTTGAATCAAATGTAATTGTAATATCAATACCATCCCATACTGTTCTTAAGCCTGAGTGCGTATAGTTTGCAATCATTTCAGAGAAAATATAGTTATTTGGAATAAAGAAAATACGACCAGTTCTTCTATTTACTGTATATGAAGTATAAGTAATATCTTCTCTAATAGTGATTTTAAATAGTGAAATATCTAAAACATCTCCAACTACTTGAAGACCATTTCTATCTACTTTAATTCTATCACCTACTTGAATAGATCCAGATGTTACAATAACCATCCAACCAAAAATAGACATAAACCAATCTTTTAAAGCAATTGCAATACCAGCTGATGCAAATCCAAGAATAGTAACTAAATATGAAACATTATCAATATATGAGAACATTAAAATCATAATGATTAAAAATACAACTGTAAAGTTGATAATTTTATTTGTCATGTAGTAGCTCTCATTTTGAGAGAAATACTTTTTAAGAGCTAATTTAACTAAAAATGCTAAGAATGATAAAATAACAATGATGATAAAAATTACTAAACTTTTTTGTACTTGTTCAGATATTTGATTTTTGATTTCTAAGATTACTTGTTCTATTTTTCTTGTATAAACTTCTTCTGTAGTTGATACAATTTCTAAAACCATATTAAAATCTTTTTTTTGCTTGTCTAAAAAAGTAATTCTTTCTTTATAATCAGCTTTTTGTTCTAAATTAAAAAGTTCTAAATAAACAAATAGTTCATCAGCTAACTTGATTGTTAAATCGCTAATATCTTTTTCTAAGTTGTTAAAAACCTTCTTATTATCTTCTAATTTCTTGATTTGTGAAAGTGCATTTATAATTCCAAAAGGATTTGTAATTTGATTATACTTTTCAATTTCAGGAGGATTAATAAACCCTCCAATAGGTGAACCTTTATACTCTGCAATTAATTCAAGCTCATTTTCTTTTACTCTAATTTTATTGTGAAGTTGATATATCTGTTCTTCATCAGCATTTTTCTTTTTTTCTACACTTTTCTTTAAAGCGTTAAGTTCCGTAGATATCTTTCTGTATGATAAATAGTTTGAATATCTTTTTAAAAGAATATTATCTTTTAAAGATGCATCTATTTTTTCTACTTTTTTAAGAAGAGTATTTATAAGTGCGAGATTTTTCATATCTATTTCTCTAGACTTTTGTTCTTCTAGCTCTTTTTGTTTTTTCTCTTCTAATTCTCTTTGTGCTTCATCAAATTTTTCTTTTATAATTTCTTGTTCAATTTGTTTAACTTGAGCTTTATCTTGTGTATCTAGTATAATATCTTCACAAAAACCTACAGTAGTAAAAGTTGTAAAGCAAAGAGCAATTATGAGTTTTCTAATCACAAGAGAAACCTTTTAAAACATCTATAACATCATTTTTTTTTGCTTCATCAGTAATTAAACAATCACCAATACCTCGTGCTAAAATAAATTTTATTTTGTTATCTAAAGATTTTTTATCTAAGAAAAAATGTTCATAGAAATCTTCAACATCTTTTATTTTGTATGTTGTAGGAATATCATATTTTTCAAGTAATTTTTTAACTCTTGATGCATCATCACTACTCATAAGTCCTAATTTTACAGAAACTTGATTTGCCATCATCATACCTATTCCTACAGCTTCACCATGTAAATAAGTATTATAATTAGTTTCATTTTCAATAACATGTCCAAAAGTGTGGCCATAGTTTAAAGCTGCTCTAATACCATGCTCTTTTTCATCTTGAGATACTACATATGCTTTTGTTTCAACTGATTTTTGAATTGCTATTTTTAAATTTTCTTCTTCATTTATATCATTTTGTTCTAACCATTCAAAAAACTCTTTGTTAAAAGTAACTGCCATTTTTACAATCTCAGCAACTCCTGCTCCAAATTCTCTTTTTGGAAGGGTCTTAAGCATTGATGGATCAATATGAACTGCAATTGGTTGATGAAAAGCACCAACTAAATTTTTTCCAAACTTGTTATTGATTCCTGTTTTTCCACCAACACTTGCATCAACTTGAGATAAAAGTGTAGTTGGAATTTGAACAAAATCTATTCCTCTTTGGTAAATAGAAGCTGCAAAACCAGTCATATCACCAATAACACCACCACCAAATGCAACAAGTAATGATTTTCTATCTAGTCTTTTTTCAAAACAGTGTTCTAAAATAGACTCAATAGTCTTCATATGTTTATATTTTTCACCATCAGGAATAGTAACAACACTAAGCTCTTTAGCATTTAGTTTTGTTTTTAAATACTCTAAGTGAAAACCACTTACTGTAGGGTTAGTAACAATTACAACTTTTGTATCAAAGTAAAGTTCGTTTAGTTTATCTATAAAGATTTCATAAGAATTATCGTGGGGTAAATTAATTTTAACAGTCATTTTAAATATATCCATATTATTTTAGTATAAGAGTATATATTATATCTAAATTTTATTAATAACTAATCAAAATTAAAACTGAACTTATAACAAAATTATTGTTGCAAGCCCCAGAAATGAAAAGAAACCTACTATATCAGTTACTGTTGTTAAAATAACAGTTGAACCAATTGCAGGATCTATTTTAAATTTTTCTAAAACTAAAGGAATCACTGTTCCAAAAAAACCTGCACTTAGTAAGTTTATAACCATAGAAATAGCGATAACAACTCCTAAAAGTGGTATTTTAAACCAAAAATAAGCGATTAAACCTATTACAAAAGCAAACAAGAAACCATTTACTAAAGATATTGTCACTTCTTTTATTATAGTTTTCTTTGCATCATCATATTCTATATCTCCTAGTGCCATTTGTCTTACTGTTACAGTTAGTGTCTGAGTTCCAGCATTTCCACCCATTGAAGCTACTATTGGCATTAAAACAGCTAAAGCAACAAGAGATTGAATTGTTGTATCAAAAATACCAATAACTAAAGATGCTAAAATAGCTGTTATTAAATTAATACTTAACCAAAAAGCTCTAGTTTTACCAATTTTAAAAATACTTTCATCTTCTTCAACTTTATCATTAACACCAGCTAAAGAGTAAAGTTGTTTAGTATCTTGTTCTTGCATTAATGTAGAGATATCATTATGAGTAACCCTACCTAGAAGCTTATTATTACTATCAACTATTGCTAAAGCGTTTAAATCATAATTTGTAAACATATTAACAATATCTGCAATATCATCTTTATCATTTTGACTATAATGCTCAATTTTATCAGCTGGAATCTCTTCAAATTTTTGATTTCTATCAAAAAGTATAAGTTCTTCAAGACCAATTGAACCTAAAAAACTATTATCATCATCAACTAAGAAAGCATGAAAAATATTACTTAATAGATGTAAATCTTTTTTTTCCTTTAATCTTTGTATTGCATCACCTATATTTTCTTTTAAATTTACAGAAAAGAGTTCTTTTTGCATATAAGCACCAGCTTGATCAAATTCATAAGCATTAAGCTCTTCAATTATTTGTTGTTCTTCTAAATTTAATTTTGATAATACAGTTTGAGCAGAAGATTCATTCTTTTGAGAGATATTATAAATAAGCAATGAAGCATCATCACTATCCATATTAGAAGTAACCTTTGCAACTTTTTGTTCGCTAATTACAGAAGTAATTTCTTCTTGAATATATGTTGGCATATTAATTAGAATTTGAGCAAATAATTCACTTGGTATTTTCTTACAAATACTTTTATATTCAGTAAAATCAATCTCTCTAATATCTTGTAAATCTTTTGCAATATCAAAAGGATGATCATCAGAAATACCATTTTTAAAATTTGATATTGTTTTGTTTATTTCTAAAGTTAATTGTTCTAGTTTTTCTGTGTTAGTCATTTTTCTTCTTTGTTTTTATTTTAATCTTCATCTTTTTTTACACTTTTTACTGATGATTTTAATTTTATATTCTCGTTACTTGTATACTCTTTTAATAAAGCTATTGAAACTTCACCTCTTTTTTTTGTAGCAATTTTATAATTTACTTGATAAGAAATAATACCTAGAATTGCTGTTTTTGCACTATTTAATGAAAATGTAATTGTGCAAGGAAAAGAAAAGGTTTTTAATATATTTTCAGTAGCTTTTTCAATAAGTTCAAAGTCATTATTTTTATCAAACTCAAATTCAATTAAATCATTTATAATTCCATTTTGTTTTAAAGAGTAGTTAAAAAATACTTTAGTAAACATATAACTATTTGGTATATAAATAGTCCTACCTACATTTTTTATATCTTTTATATTTGAATAGTCACTTACTTCATTTAATTTCATTTTTATTAAAGATATACTTACAATATCACCAACTACATGTTTTGTTTCAAACTGAACCATAACTCTGTCACCTACTCTAATTACATTTGAAAAGAAGATGTAAATAGCACCTGCAATATTTAATATAATCTCTCTAGTTGCAAGAGTTAAAGCAGCTGCAACAACTCCTAAAAATGTAATAATATAGAGTAAATCATCCATATATCTAACTACAACGAAAATTAAAATAGTTATTACAAATAATAAAGATAAAATCTTTCTATAGTTTTGTTCTAATTCCTGATTATCTTTATTTCTAATAATATAAAAGAATACAAACAATAAAAACTTATAAGAAATATATGCAGCTAAAATAATTCCTAAAGTAATTATATGTTTTATAAATACTTCATTTTTATACTCCATATACTTTTTATCTAGTTCTTCTTGTATATCTAAAAAACTTTGATATGTTTTTTCTATATTCTCTGAATATTCATTGAAGAAGTTAATTTGTTCTAATAAAAGTCGGTTTTTTCTATTATCTTTTACAACTTTTATGTCATTATTATATTTATCTTGCAGATATGATAAAGCTATATAAAATTCTTTTTTTAATAATTCATATTTTGCAATTTTCTTATTTAATTCATTTGATGAAATATTAAATAAATAGTCATAAATAGTAATACTTATAATTTCAAATTTATAATTTTTTATTAAATCATTAAAATTTTGATTTTTTTCATACAAAGAAAGTTTTGACTTATTTATGCTTAGCTTACTAGTCAATTCTTGGACTTTATTTATATTTCTTTTATTTCGTTCTATTTCTTGTTCAATTTTATTAATACTAATTATAATTGTATTATATTTTTTATAGTTTTTATATGTTTTTAACCATATGTTATTTGGAGTTTTTTCTACTTTTTTAACTTCTTCTACAGCTACACTTTTATTAGTAGTTTCAACATTTGCTAAAATATTTGTGTTAAAGAACATAAAAATAATTAATACGAATATATTTCTCAAATTAATCCTTATTTTGATATCTTTTGAGAGTAAGATAAGTGATCTTCTCTTACATCAACTAAAAAACCTTGCTTTAAAAATTCTCGTCCTAAAAGAATAGGATAATTCATTTTTTCTCTATCTCTTAATGTAAACTCTGTATCAAAACTCTTGTCAAAAATCACAACCTTAGTTGAGATTACAAATCTTTTTTCAACAATACCATTTGAACTTCGTACACTTGCAATTCTTTTTATTGGCATTGTGTATATTATTTCTTTATATTTTTTATGAGTTTCATCTAAAACATCAAACTCGACGCTGTTTTCATCTATTTGTTTTATGTAACTACAATGTAGAGATGATGTTTTTGCACCTGAATCAATTTTTGCACGTAAATTTTTTAATTTTAATACTGGTAAATCTAATCTATCATATTTCCCAATTAGTAGATCTTGTGCACTTAAACTTTTATAAGAAAATAGTAAGCAGATTACACCTAATATAAACTTATTCAATAGTTTTCTTTTCTAAATAAAGTTTTCTTAAAATTAATAAAATACTATCTACAGATTCTCTTTTAGCAGTCTCTTTTACTGTATGATAGCCTATAGTTGGAATTTGTAATGTTGTTCCTTGAATTTGACCTTTACTTGCATGAATTATTCTTCCAAGCTCTGTAATACCTAATGATGATTTAGTATTATTTTGCTTCATAATATTTTTTAAATACTCATCCTTATAATGATATTTAATTCTATTTTTAATAGCAATTTTTTTAATTTTTGTTTTTAAAGGTGATCTAAAATATCCATTTTCATCTCTGTTTCTTAAAACAACATCTATATTTTCTAAATCTTCCATTGTTTTATATGGACTTGTATCTAAAACTAATAATTCATTAGTACTTATTTCAAATCTTCTAAAATAATCAAGTAAAAACCTCCAACTTTTTCCAGCTTCCTCAGAAGCTGTAAAAAATGCTGTTCCTTGATATCCTTGATGATATAAATAGATTAATATTGCAACTGATAAGACATTATCTAATTGTGCAGATATGATTTCATCATCAATTTCTAATCTATCCATAAACGCAATTGGAGTACCAGGGAAAAGATGGTCAAAGCCATTTATTTGAAAGATTATATTTTCTCTTCTTTGGCATAAAAATGCATTTTCAATCATTCCCATACCTAAGTAGCTTCCAGACCATGGTTCATAAGCTTGAACTTTTTGAGAAGTAAATCTTTTTTCAAAATTTTTTAATACTTGCTCTTTATTTAAATTTTCTGATAAAGAAGATTGATTTTTTGCAATATAAGCTGCATATTGAAATTCATTATGTCCTGTACAAATAAGTCCATGTCTATCAGCATGGGTAGAAATATATCCAGATTCTGGTTTTTTGCCTTTTGCAACAAGTACTCCATCGTAGTACTCAACAGTAATATCTAAATCTTCTAATTCTCTTTTTAAAAACATAAAAAAAGAGTGTTCATGTCCTGTTACACTTGGTACTCTAATTAATTGTTTTAAAATATCGTAAAATGCATCCAATTATGAATCCTTACTTTCATCATTATATTTTTTAATAAAACTTTCTAAAACTGTATAAAAGTTTTCTAACTCTTCTTCTTTACTTAATTCATCTGTTAATTGTTCTTGAATAAATTTATCAGTCATTGTTAAAAGAAGAAGTTTTATCCCTTTTTTAATACTTATATTATTACGCATACTATATGAAACCACTGTATTTACAATAATATTGTATACAAAAGAATCTGGATATGCTTTATTTAAATTTATATTATGTGTGTAGAGAATTTCATGATCATGCTTAACTTTTGGAACAATTTTCTCTAACTCTTTTTTATAGCTTTGTTTTATATCTAAACTATTTTGTAGTGATTCTAAATCTTTAATATCATCAGTTATTTTCTCACCAAAATATTTTGATAGTATTTTTGTTTCCTCTTCTAAAATAACATTCTTTATTTTCTTAGATTTTATTATCATTGTAATTATAATTATTAGAATAAGTATAATTGTTAAAATAATAAATATTTTCATTTCTATTTTCCTTTTATATAATCTATACTAATTTAACTAATAAGTTAGTTTTTTAATTATTTAAATCCATTTCTTCTTTTTAAAAACATATAATTGAATACTAACAATTACAATTAAAAATATTGAGAAAATTAAAAAAGCATTTTTATTTTCAACTCCAGGCATTCCTCCAACATTTATACCTAATAAACCAGTTAAAAAACCAATTGGCAGAAATATTGCAGATATTACAGATAATACATACATTCTTAGGTTCATTTGCTCATTTAATTTATTTGATAACTCTTCTTGCGTTAATGTAACTCTATCTTTTATTGAATCAAGCTCTTCAATATATCTAATTACTTGATCATTAATCTCTCGTAATTGATTCTTTTTATAATCATCTAACCAAGATATTTTTTCATAATAAAGTTTTGAAATCGCATCTTTTTGAGGCGAGAGATATCTTCTTAATGAAATTGCTTCTTTTCTAATAGTTGATATTTCTGTTCTTTTTTCAAAATTATTTGAATCAAGCATTGCCTCTTCTAAATCAGAACTTCTCTCTTCCATTTCAGATATAGTATTTTCCATTCTTGAAGTTAAATTATTTATAAGTGTTACAATAAATTCAGACGAGTTTTTAGGTCCTTTATTTACTTTTAAAGTATCAGCTATATCTTTTACAGATAATAAGTTTCTTCTTTTTGTACTAATTATAATATTCTCATTTATAAATAATCTTATAGAAATCATATCTTCTACATCCGAATTAGGATGTAAATTTACACCTCTTAAAGCTAATAAAATCGAGTCTTCTAAAATAATAGTTCTAGGTCTAGTTTCTTCTGTTAAAAGAGCATCAATTGCTAAAGAATCTATATTGCTTTTATTTCTAAGCCATTGAGTTGTATCACTTTTTGAATAATCAAGATGTAACCATAATAATCCCATTTCTTCTTTATATTCTTCAATACTAATTTCTCTAGCTCCACCCTTTTTATCTAGGATAAGGGCATGTTCATATTCCATTTAAAATCCTTATAATATTATTTCGAATTGTATCATATAAAATATGATTTTGATTCTTTTTTTATAAGATTTTTTTCTAATATTTAAGGTAGTAATTACTTAGCTTAAGCGCTTAGTTCTAATGCTTTATTTACACAAGATTTAAAAGAAGTATTCTCAGCAATAACAGGTTTAATATTTTTAGGAAAATATTGTGCAGTTGTTTTTCCAATAGATATAGCTGTGTATGATTCATCCCATTTAAAAACTTTAAAAAAGTATTCAATTGTAGAAGGTGAAGTGAAAATTATCTTAGAGTTTTTTGGTATTTCTACGCTTTTAATTTCTTCATTAAAACAGTTTTCATAAATAACTTCATCTTTAATTTGGATTTTTACATCACTTAAAATTTCAATTAAATCAGAAACAATTTCTTTTCCACGTAAATACAATACTTTTTTATTTTTTAATAAATTTAAAAGTTCATAAGCAAACTCATTTCCATGTTTTCTTTTACTTATAAATTCTATTCTTCCATTTAAATCTTTTACTAATTTTGCAGTTTGCTCTGAAATAACATAAGATGGAAGATTTTTCCAATTTTTATTAATAGAATCAATTGCAGTAATTCCATTTTTAGAAGTAAAAATAATAGCATCATAATTAGTAAAATCTATTTTTTTATCTATATATTTGATTTTAAATAAAGGGATATTTTTAGCACCTTCAATTTTATAATCATTTAATAAATATATATTTTTACTTTTTGTGTTATCTATAATTTGTGATAAATATTTTTTTATATTAAATTTTGTTTTTTCTAAACTAATAGTTTTATTTTTTAATACCTCAAAAGGAATGTTTACTTTAGATAAATGATATGTGATTTTTAGAAATTCTCTTTCTACAAATTTATTTGAATACTTATTATCTCTTATTAGAATTTTCTTCTTTTCATCATACTCATAATATATTAAATCAAGTGAATTAATAATCTTTTTAATATCCATAATTACCTCCTCCTATAATACATAAGTCAACTTTTATTACTAAAAAAGAATAAAAGTTGTATATATTATTTATGTTTGTATTAAATTTAATTTGTTAAATTTTTTT
>NYWO01000121.1 GCA_002685075.1 Arcobacter sp. | reverse complement strand
TTAACAAATTAAATTTAATACAAACATAAATAATATATACAACTTTTATTCTTTTTTAGTAATAAAAGTTGACTTATGTATTATAGGAGGATTTATTATGAGTATAGAAAGAGTTTCTATAACTCCTGCAGCAGCAGAAGTAGTAGAAAGATTAAAAGAAGAAAATGGTGAATTAGTATTTAACCAAAGTGGTGGTTGCTGTGATGGAACTGCTCCGATGTGTTATGCAAAAAGTGATTTTTATGTACCAAGTAGAAATGTAAAGTTAGGTGAACTTTGTGGTTGTGAATTTTTTATAGATAAAGACCAATTTGAATACTTCAGACACTCACATATTACAGTTGATGTAAAAGAAGAAAAGGCTGCTTTTGGAAATTCTTTCTCTTTAGAAATAGACTTAGGGTATCAGTTTATTACAGTATCTAGGATTTTTACAGATGAAGAGTATGCTCAATTAGATGAGAATGAAAAGAAATAAAAGAAGTAGATTTATTTCTACTTTTTTATTTATTCTCTTCATTTGTAACTAATGCTAAGTTAGTTAAATTATATTTTTGAAGTAAGTCTAAAACTCTTACAACTCTTTGATATTCCACTTTTTTGTCAATTCTTACAATAACTGATTTATTTTTATTTTCAATTGCTTTTAAATTATCTTCTAAAGAATCAAATGAAACTTCAATACCTTTAATTGCTAATTTTGCAGAGCTTAATTCTATAAAAACTTGATCTTTATCTATTTTCATTTCTTTAGCACTTGAGCTTGGCAAATCAAGAATAAGTGCCAGTTCATCTTTTTTAAATACTGAACTTACAATAAAAAATATTAGTAGGATAAAAACAACATCAATAACTGGTGTTAAATCTAATCCTAGTGTTTCTCTTCTTTTCATATTACTTTAATCCAACTATCTCTTTTTTAGCTTTTAGCTCAATAGCATCAATCATAAAAATAAAGTGATTATAAGCTATATGATGTGGAATTGCTACAATTAAACCTGCAATTGTAGTAATTAGTGCAATTGCAATACCATTTGAGAAAACAGTAGGGTCACCTAGACCGTTTGCTGTTATTGCTTCAAAAGATTTATATACACCTATTACAGTTCCAAGTAGTCCTAAAAGAGGTGCAATTGTTGCAATATTTTTAATATAAGTAAGTCCTGATTCTAGTTTTTTTACCTCATACTCTATTTGTGAGATTATACTTGAGTTAGAGTTTAAATCTGTTTTATCTTTAATTCTTTTTATCATTGCATTTTTTCTAGGAAGGGTAAAAAACTTCCAAAGAATAATAGTAAAACCAATTGCATTTAATGCAATTAAAATATATACGATTATTCCACCTTTATCAATATAATCCATTAATACCATATATACCTCATAAGTTTTTTTATTATTGTACAAAACTTTTGTTAATAGATGGTACAATTCTTCCTATGAACTATATAAATTCTCCAATAGAAAAAATAACTTTTAATCATCAGGAAATCTTTGTAAAAAGAGATGATTTACTACATAAAGATTTTTCAGGAAATAAAGCTAGAAAATTTTACTACTTTTTAAAAAATGACTTTGATAATATTACAAAAGTTATCTCTCATGGCTCGAGTCAATCTAATGCTATGTATTCATTATCAGTACTTTGTAAACTAAGAAATTGGCATTTTGATTATTATGTTGACCATATTGCACCATTTATAAAAACAAATCCTGTTGGAAACTATAAAGAGGCTTTGAAAAATGGTATGAATATAATAGAAAAAAAAGTACCTGAAGATATATCTAAAAATATAGATGAAAACAGTTTATTTATTCCAGAAGGGGGCGCTTTAGAAGAAGCCTCATTTGGAATAAAAATATTAGCAGATGAAATAATAAACTGGGCAGAAGAAGCAAAAATTAAAGCTTTAAAAGTTTTCCTGCCTTCTGGTACTGGAACAACTGCTCTTTATTTACAAAAGTATTTACCCTTTGAAGTAATCACATGTGCTTGTGTAGGAGATGAAGAGTATTTAAAAAAACAGTTTACCATTTTAGAAAAAAACAATCATCCTAAGATTTTAAACTTAGATAAAAAATATCATTTTGGGAAACTGTATAAAGAATTTTATGAAATACATAAAGAGCTAAAAGAACAAACAAATATAGAGTTTGATTTATTATATGATTCAAAAGGGTGGTTATGCCTAAATAAACACTTAAAAACTTGCAAGAGTAGTATTTTATATATACATCAAGGTGGATTATTGGGTAATATCTCAATGTTACAGAGATATAAATATAAATATGATAAAATAGCCTAAAAACTACGGAATATGATGCTATCAAAACATGAAACTAAAATATTAAAATTTATTAAATACACACCTATACTTATTGTTAGTTTTTTCTCAATACTTATAACTTATTTAATTTTCTTAGATAAAAACACCGAATATAAAGAAGATATAGAGCAAATAAGAAAAACATTTTTAGAGTACAATAAAAATCAAATAAGATCAGAAGTTAATAGAATCTATGATTATTTGCTTTATGAAAAAGAAAATAGTGAATTACATCTTAAGTCACTAATAAAAACAAAAGTTCAATTAGCACATGAAATAATGATGTATATTTATGAAAAATACAAAGAGACTGAATCAAAAGAACAAATTTTAGAACGAATAAAAGATGCATTAAGGTACTATCGTTTTAATCAAAATAGAGCTTATTTCTTTATATATGAAAAAAATGGCAAAAATGTAATGTTACCACCTCAATCACAAATGGAAGGAAAAAACTTTTGGAATCATAAAGATGCAAAAGGTAAGTATACAATACAAGAAATAACTACCTTACTTAAAACAGAAGAAGAGCCATTTTATGAATGGTATTGGTATAAACCAAATGAAAATAATAAACAAAAAAAGAAAATTGGAATAGTAAAAGAGTTTAAGCCATATAATTTATTTGTAGGAACTGGTGATTATATTGAAGATTATGAAGAAGAAGTTAAACAAAAAATACTTAAGTATATTCAAGATTTCAAGTATTCAATAAATGGCTATGTTTTTATCACAGATTATGATGGAAACTTTTTATCTCATATAAAAAAATCATATATAGGTTTAAATAGAATAAATTTAAAAGATAATAATGGTTTTATGATTACAAAAGAGACTATTAAAGTTGCAAAAAATGGTTCTGGTTATATATCTTATATTGGAACAATAAAACCAGATATAAAGTTGTCTGCTGAAAAAATCACTTATGTAAAAGGCTTTACTCCTTGGAATTGGGCAATTGCAACAGGTTTTTATACAGGTGAACTTGAAAAACAGATTAATGAAAAAGAAATAAAAATAAAAGAAAGAAATAAAAAAGATATTATTAGCTTTTTTGTTATAAGTATATTTGTAATATTAGTATTTGTGCTTTTATCTTTTTATATTTCAAGAGTCCTAGAAAAGCATTTTTTAAAATACAAAAAAGAAGTTTTATCTCATATAGATGAGAATAGAAAAAAAGATAGTGTATATGCACAGCAATCTAAAATGGCTGCAATGGGAGAAATGCTTCAGAATATAGCACATCAATGGAGACAACCTTTAAGTTCAATTTCTATGCTTTCAAGTGGTGTAAAGTTTAAAGGTGAGATGGATATATTAGATGAGAAAGATTTATATAAATCAATGGATGATATTACTAAGTCTACTAAATACTTATCTCAAACTATTGAAGATTTTACTGACTTTTTTAATCCAAATAAAAAAATAGCTCCTTTCAATTTAGAAAAAAGTATAAATAAAGCACTTAATCTTTTAGAAATACA
This sequence comes from Arcobacter sp., assembly GCA_002685075.1. Taxonomy (GTDB): domain Bacteria; phylum Campylobacterota; class Campylobacteria; order Campylobacterales; family Arcobacteraceae; genus Poseidonibacter. Next base: position 10,470 of record NYWO01000121.1, on the reverse strand, counting down.
ATTAAAAAACAATGATATAAAAATAATACTTAATAGTGAAAACATAGATATTCATGGTTATGAAAATGAATTTATACAAGTAATCATAAATATTTGTAATAATGCAAAAGATGAATTGATCCAGTCAAGTTTAGATGAAAAATTAATTATTATTGAAGTGAAAAAACAAAATGAACTTGCTTATGTATCAATAAAAGATAATGCAGGTGGAATTAATGAAGATATTATAAATAGAATATTTGAACCATATTTTACTACAAAACACAAAAGTCAAGGTACAGGAATTGGACTTTATATGTCAAGAGAAATTATAGTTAATCATATGAAAGGTACTTTACTTGTAAAAAATGATGAATTTACTTTTAATAATAAACAGTATAAAGGTGCACTTTTCGAAATAACACTTAACTTTAATATCTAAGAATAAGAATCCTTTTTATACTCTTTTATTTAAGTTTAGATATAATCTTTGACTATGAAAAAGAACAATATAATATTAATAGGTTTTATGGGTGTTGGTAAAGGTACAATTGCAAGAGGATTAGTAAAAAACTCTTCAATGTTTGCAATAGATACTGATGATTTAATAGAAAGTATGGAAAACCGAACAATTAAAAAAATTTTCGCTACAGAAGGTGAACCATATTTTAGAGATTTAGAAAAGAAGACAGCTGTTTGGTTAGAAAATAATGTATCAAATACAATTATTTCAACCGGCGGTGGGTTTTATAAGCAAGAAAATATAAACAATATTGGAAAAATAGTTTATTTAAAATCATCTTTTCAAGGAATATTAGACAGAATAAATGCCTGTCCAAATGCAGATAAAAAACTAAAGAAAAGACCATTACTTCAAAATTTAGATGAAGCTATAAAGCTTTATGATTCAAGAGTAAGTGATTATGAGAAGGTATCAAATATCATTATTGATGTTGAAAAAAAACCTTTAGAAGATATTGTAGAAGAGATATTAGGACAAATTTAAATGAAAATTATAAATACACAAGATTCAAATTTTAAAGAAGAGTTTGATGGAATACTAGCACGTGCTAAAAGTGATATAAAAGGTGTTTCATCAATAGTTATGAACATTATTGATGAAATTGTAGAAGATGGAAATACAGCACTTAAAAAACATATTGAAAAGTTTGATAAATGGGAAGTAAAAAGTGATGATGACTTAATGCTTTCAACTATTGATATGGAAAATGCATATAATAATATTGATGAAAAATTAAGAGCATCACTTCATACAGCTTACGATAGAATCAAAGCTTACCATGAAAAACAACTTCCAAAATCTTGGTTAGATTTTGAAAAAAATGGAACTATTTTAGGTCAAAAAGTATCATCAGTAGATCGTGCTGGTTTATATATTCCTGGTGGAAAAGCAGCATATCCAAGTTCGCTTTTAATGAACGCTATTCCTGCAATTGTTGCTGGTGTTGAAGAAATAGTTGTATGTACTCCAACTCCTGATAATGAAGTAAATGAGTTATTACTTGCTGCTTGTCACCTTTGTGGAATTAAAAAAGCTTATAAAGTAGGAGGAGCTTCAGCAATTGCAGCAATGGCTTATGGAACGCAAACTATTCCTAAAGTAGATGTAATTACAGGTCCTGGAAATATTTTTGTAGCAACTGCTAAAAAGTTAGTTTTTGGTGAAGTAAATATTGATATGATTGCAGGACCTTCTGAAATTGGTATTTTAGCTGATAGTACTGCAAAACCTAAGTACTTAGCAATTGATTTATTATCACAAGCAGAACATGATGAGATGGCAAGTTCAATTTTAATTACAACAGATGAAAATATTGCAAAACAAACAAGTGATGAGGTAGAAAACTATCTTAAAACTTTAAGTAGAGAGACAATTGCTAGAACTTCTATTGAAAATAGAGGTGTGATTATTGTAACTTCGACTATGGAAGAAGCCTTAGAACTTATGAATGAAATTGCTCCTGAGCACTTAGAAGTAATGACAGCAAATGCATTTGAACTATTACCATATATTAAGCACGCAGGTGCGATTTTCTTAGGTGAAAATACTCCTGAACCTATTGGTGATTATATTGCAGGACCAAATCATACACTTCCAACTGGAAGTACAGCTAAATTTTATAGTCCATTAAATGTAGAAAATTTTATGAAGAAAAGTTCAATTATAAACTTCTCTAAAAATGCTATTGATGAAGTAGGTGAAGCTTGTGCTCTTCTAGCTGATACAGAAGGTTTAACAGCACATGCCCAATCTGTTAGAGTTAGATTAGAAAATAAATAAAAAATTATAGAAGAAATAAAAAGGAAAATAAATGTCAGTTTTTAATGATTGGTTAAGTGAAGATGAAGATGATATATTTATGGGAAGCCCTAAATCAAAGTTCTTTGATGTAAGTAGAGAAGCTTCTGTTGATGTAGTAGAAGAGGAATGGGATAAAGTTATTGAGAAAGTTGCAGTATTAGAAATGATGCTTTCTGAAGGAAAAGGTGAAGACTTTGATATCAATCAAGTTATTAAGCAATATACTTTTGATAATATAGAAAAAGTAAACGCAGTAAAAAAAGGACTATATGTTGAATTTACTGGTGAGATTATTTGTAGACTAGATTCATAAGGTAGAAAGTGGAAGAATTAGAAGCTGTAAAAAGTCAAATAAAAGAGTTTGTTAAAGATTGTAATGATGAAAAAAGTTTAGAACTTTTAGAAAAACTAGCAACGGGAAAGATGCTAAGGTCTAAACTTATTTTAAAAATCGCAGGTGTAAATGAGGAAAGTATAAAATTATGTGCAGTTGTAGAAATGATTCATGCTGCATCACTTTTGCATGATGATGTTATTGATGAAGCGGATACTAGAAGAGGAAAACCTTCTGTAAATGCTTTATATGATAATAAAACATCTATTATGTTTGGTGATATTTTATATTCAAAAGCATTTACACAACTTACTTTAATGGATAAAAAAATTGCTTACACAGTTTCAAATGCAGTTACACTTCTTAGTATTGGTGAAATGTTAGATGTCGATTTAACAAATACATTTAATACTTCATATGAAAAATACAATGATATGATTTACAAAAAAACTGCATCATTAATAGAAGCAGCAGCAAAAGCAGCAGCAATCTTAGCAGGCCTTGATGAAGAAAAATATGCTTTATATGGAAAAAATCTAGGTCTTGCTTTTCAAATGGTAGATGATATTTTAGATATTACACAAGATAGTCAAACTTTAGGAAAACCAGCAATGCTTGATTTTATTGAAGGAAAAGTTACTATCCCTTACCTTTTACTACACGAAAGATTGGAAAATAAATCAAAATTAGAAGAGTTATATAAAAAAGAATTAACTACAGAAGAAACATCTTGGATAAAAGAGCAAATGAATAAAACAAATGCACTTGAAGATTCTATAAAAATGGCAAAAGATATTGGGAATGAAGCAATACAAGCTGTTAAGGATGAAGAAAATAGTGAAACTTTAATATTTATAATGAAAGCTATGATTGAAAGAGAGTTTTAAATGAGCTACCTAGTAATTAGTTTTTCTCATAAAAATACAGATATTGAAATGAGAGAAAAGTTAGCTTTTGGATCAGATGAAGATAAAGATAGATTTATAAGATCAATATTATCAAATAATGTTACAAAAGAAGCAGTTTTATTATCTACATGTAATAGAGTTGAAATTATAACAAGATCAGTAAATATAAGAAATGGAGCTAAACTTATTTTAGAAGAGTTAGCAAAATACTCAAAGGTAGATTTTGATCTTTTATATAAAAGAGCAGATATTTATGATAATGATAGCGCAGTTCATCATATCTTTTCAGTAGCTTCTGCACTTGATTCACTTGTAATTGGTGAAACTCAAATTGTAGGACAATTAAAAGATTCTTTTAGATTTTCACAATCAAAAGGGCACTGTTCTCAAAAAATCACAAGATTAATGCACTTTGCTTTTAAATGCGCAGCAACAGTTAGAAATGCAACATCATTAGGAACAGGTTCTGTTTCTGTTGCATCAACAGCAGTTGCAAAAGCTAAGGATATTATTAAAAATCCTTGTGGTGTAAAAGCACTTGTAATTGGTGCAGGTGAGATGAGTGAATTAACAATTAAACACTTATTATCTACAGGTTTTGATGTAATTTTAACAAGTAGAGATATTAAAAAAGCTCAAAACTTAGCAAATACATTTGAGCAAAATATAGATGTTGCTCCCTATGAAAACTTAACTTCATTGTTAGGACAGATTCCAGTGATGATTACAGCAACATCAGCTCCTTATCCAATAATAACAGCAGATAATACTCCTGATGCTAATTTTAATAGATACTGGTTTGATATTGCAGTTCCAAGAGATATTGATGATATAGATAGATCAGGTCTAAATATTTACTCTGTAGATGATTTACAAGATATTGTAGATAAAAACATGAGTTTAAGAGCAGAGCAAGCAAAAACTGCATACTCAATTGTAAGTAAAATGTCTTTAGAATTTTATGATTGGTTAAAATCATTAGATATAGAACCTGTAGTTAAAAATCTTTATACAAAAGCTGATTCCGTAATAGATAAAAAAGTGCAATATGCAATAAAAAAAGGTTTTATAAAACAAGAAGACCAAGAAAATATTAGAAAACTTTGTCAGACAATTATAACTGAGTACTTGCACACACCTTCAAAAAAACTAAAAAATATTTCTAAAAATATGGAATGTGATATTGTTGTAGGAACAATTCAAAATATGTTTTCTTCAAATATAGAAGAAGACAGTGAACAATATAAATGTGAACATTTATCAAAAAAATAAGATAGGAAAATAATTAATGAAATTTACTAATATGTTTATGCCAACTACTAAAGAAACTCCAAGTGATGCGACTTTACCTTCTCATCAATTTTTAGTAAGAGGTGGATTTATATCACAATCTGGATCTGGTCTTTATGATTTTATGCCTTTAGGAAAAATTGTATTAGATAAAATTAGAGCTATTGTAAAAGAAGAAATGGATAATGCAGGAGCAAATGAAATGCTATGCTCTTTTGTAACTCCAAAATCTTTTTGGGATGAATCAGGAAGATCATCTACAATGGGAAATGAGCTATTAAGATTTAAAGATAGAAAAAATGCAGATTATGTATTATCTCCTACAAATGAAGAATCTGTTGTTAATATGGTTAAAAATCGTATTACTTCATATAAAAACTTACCTGTAAATCTTTATCATATTAACTTAAAATTTAGAGATGAAGCTAGACCTCGATTTGGTTTAATGAGAGGAAGAGAATTTTTAATGAAAGATGCTTACTCTTTTCACTCATCTCAAGAAGACTTAGTAAGAGAATTTAACTTAATGGAAGCTACTTACAAAAAAATCTATCAAAGATTAGGATTAGAGTTTAGAGTTGTTGAAGCAGATTCTGGTGCAATTGGTGGAAGTGGTTCAAAAGAGTTTCATGTTTTAGCAAACTCAGGTGAAGATACTATTGTAGTTTGTCCTGATTGTGAATATGGTGCAAATATTGAGGCAGCAGTACGAAAGAAAAGACATTTTGATGCATGGTTTGAAAATACAAATACACCAGCTTCAATGGAAAAAGTTTTAACTCAAGATTTAAAAACAATTGAAGAAGTATCAAATTTCTTATCTATCTCAAAAGCACAAAATATTAAAGCTGTTATGAAAAAAGCTATATATGAAGAAAGTACCCAAGCTGTTATCTTCTTTGTTCGTGGTGATGATGAGTTAGAAGAAACAAAAGCTTGTAATGCAGTTGATGCTTTAGATTTAGCAGATATTTCTGAAGAAGAATTAAAAGAAGCTGGTTTAACACCTGGATATTGTGGGCCATTTAATTTACCAAAGGGAACAAAGTTTGTACTGGATAGTGAATTAGAAAATGAAATTGGCTTAGCATGTGGAGCTAATGAAGAGCATTACCACTTTGTAAATACTGATTTATCTTTATTAAAAGATGTAGTATATAAAGACTTAATTACAGTTCAAGAAGGTGATATTTGTACTTGTTGTGGTGGGAAGTTAGAGTACACTAAAGGAATTGAAGCAGGGCATATCTTCCAATTAGGTACTAAATATTCAGAAGCTATGGATGCAAAATTTCTAGATGAAAATGGAAAATCACAAGCTTTTATTATGGGATGTTATGGAGTTGGAGTATCTAGATTAGTAGCTGCTGTAATTGAACAAAACCATGATGAAAAAGGTTGTATTTGGACTAAAGCAACGGCTCCATTTTTAGTAGATGTAATTGTTTCAAATGCAAAAAAAGAAGATGAATTAAATGCTGGATTAAAAATTTATGAAGCATTAAAAGAAAAAGGAATTTCTACAATTATTGATGATAGAATTAAAGAAAGATTTGGTTTTAAAATGGGTGATTTTGAATTAATTGGATTTCCTTATGCCGTTGTAGTTGGTAAAAAATTACAAGATGGTTTAGTTGAAATTGTTGATAGAAGAAATACTTCAGATAAAATTGAAGTAGCTATTGATGAAGTGAGTAATAAGCTTAATGAATTATTAAAATAGTTCACTAAGTTTTTATTAGATAGAATTCCTAAAATTTTTATAAAGGACTTTTTTGGAAGATAAAGTAAAAGAAGTATCAGATAAGTTTTCTGCATATATACCAGATAATATTGTAGAAATACTTGCAGGATACGCTATGTCAATTCTTATGGCATTAGTAGTATTTTTAGTTGGAAAATGGATAGTTAGAAGAATTACAAATTTATTAGTATCAGTTTTAAGAAAAATAAATGGTATGGATGAGACTTTAGTTAAGTTCTTAGAAAATATTGTTTATTATATCTTAATGATAGTTGTTATTTTAGCAGCATTATCAGAATTAGGAATTGAAACTACATCATTTATGGCTATTTTAGGAGCTGCTGGTTTAGCTATTGGTTTAGCTTTACAAGGTTCATTAGGTAATTTTGCATCAGGTGTTATGATTATTCTTTTTAAACCATTTAAAGTTGGTGATGTTGTAACAGCAGCAGGAGTTACAGGAAGTGTTCAAGAAGTTTCTATTTTTAATACGATTATGATTACTCCTGATAATCAAAAAATTATTGTACCAAATAGTGCAATTACAAATGATTCAATAACAAATATTAATGCAAATCCTACAAGAAGAGTAGATTTAGTTGTTGGTATTGGTTATGATGATGACATTAAAAAAGCAAAAAATGTTTTAAACTCTATTGTTGAAGCTGATGAAAGAGTTTTAAAAGAAAAAGGTATAACTGTTGCCGTATCGGAATTAGCTGATTCTTCAGTTAACTTTGTAGTTCGTGCTTGGGTTAATACTCCAGATTACTGGGCTGTAAAATTTGATTTAACTGAAACTATTAAAATTACATTTGATAATGAAGGTATCTCAATTCCTTATCCACAACAAGATGTACACCACCACAATCAAGCCTAATATTCCTTTAATATTAGAAGAGATTATTTTAAGCCTACAAAAAATAGGAGCTACTCCTATTTTAGTAGGTGGTTGTGTTCGTGATACAATTCTTCAAATTCCTTGTAAAGATTATGATATTGAAATCTTTGGAATTAACTCTTTAGAACTTATTGAAAACTCCTTACAAAAATTTGGTTCTGTTAAATTAGTTGGAAAATCTTTTGGTGTTTTAACATTAAAAATCGATGACTTTGATTTTGATTTTGCACTTGCAAGAACAGAAGAAAAAACTGGTTTTGGTCATGGAGATTTTAAGATAAGTACTAATGCTAATTTATCTTATAAACAAGCTGCTATAAGACGTGATTTTACTATTAATTCAATTGGATATGATTTTTCTAAAGAGGAGTTCTTAGACCCCTTTAATGGCTTAGAAGATTTAAAAAACAAAAAAATCAGACATATTAACGATGATACTTTTATAGAAGACCCTTTAAGAGTTTATAGAGGTATACAATTTGCTTCAAGATTTGGGTTTTCACTAGATGAAAAAACCAAAGAATTATGTAAGCAAATGGTTTTAAATGATGATTTATCTCACCTTGCAAAAGAAAGAGTGTATGAAGAGTTTAAAAAACTATTTTTAAAATCAAAAAAACCTTCAATTGGCTTTGAACTTTTAAAGCAATTAGATGTTTTAAACTATTTCCCTGAATTAAAAGCGTTAATAAACTGTGAACAAGAATATGAGTATCATCCTGAAGGTGATGTTTGGGTTCATACTTTAATGACCTTAGATGAAATGGCAAAAATTATAAAAGAAGAAAATATTCAAGATGAGTATAGAATTTTATATCTTTATTATTCAATTTTATGTCATGACTTAGGCAAGCCATTATGTACTGAAATAATAAATGGCAAAATCACTTCATATAAGCATGAAAGTTTAGGTGTAGAACCAACTATTTCATTTCTTTCAAAACTTACAAATGAGAATAAGTTTATTGAAAAAGTTATTCCACTTGTAAAAAATCACTTAGCTCCTTTTCAATTATTTAAAGATAGTTCATCTCTAAAGGCAGTAAAAAGATTATCTTTAAAATGTAATATTGAAGATTTATGCTTAGTTTGCTTAGCAGATTGTAAAGGTAGAAATATTTCTAATAAAGAAATTTGTGATAAAGCAGTTTTATGGCTTTTAGAAAAAGCTCGAGAATTAAATATCTCGGAAGATGGTCTTAAAGCGTTTGTTCAAGGAAGAGATTTAATAACTTTAGGAATGAAACCATCAAGAGAGTTTAAAGAGATATTAGCTTTTGCAATGGATTTACAAATAGATGAAAATTTAAATAAAGAAGAAATACTTCAAAAGATTAAAGAAAGATATCTTTAATTCATATTTTTTTATTTAGGGTCTAAATATAAAGTTAGGACTTCCATTTACAACATGAAATATCGTTATATTATATTTTTTTGAGTAGTAACGTAAAAGTAGTTTTTGTAATGTTGGTTCTATTGAAGGTGTAAACCATGCATTATTTGATGTTGCAATCATATATTTTACATCATCTAAGTTCTCAAAAATCTCATCTGTTGTTGCTTCATAACAAATTGCATTTCTAAATTTTTGACCATTAATTACAAAATCACTAGGTGCTTTTGCTTTTGAATAATCTTGTGCACCATTATAAAATATATCATTTATTAAATCTACAAAAAACTTTGGAAGTGGTATTTCTTCTCCAAAAGGTACAAGAACTAATTTTTTTGCAATTTGAACATCTCCATTTGAAATATAATAAGTTGCATTGTAAAACTGTTCATTTTCTAAGTATAAAGAGCCAGTTATAATATCTATTTTATAAGATTTATTTTTTAAAATTGCAAGTAATTCTTCACTTTTGTTTAAAATACTTGGAAAAGCAGTTTCAGGTAATATTACTAAATTTTTATTATTATAAATTGCATTATCTATATATTCAAAGTTTTTCTTAAATATAGTAGCTTGATAATCTTTTTCCCATTTTAAATCTTGTTTAACATTTAACTGAGGCATTTCAATTTTTGAATTTGGATTATCAATATATGTGCCATTTGGAAAATGAAATGCAAAAAGTAGTGGAATAATAGAAAGTATTTTCATTCTTTTTAATTTTGCAATTAAAAATAAAGATAGTAAAATTAATGCAAAATCTACTTTTGATGTACCTAAATATGAATCAATAAATAGTAATTCAAATTTCATCCAATTGAAACCAAAAGGAGCAATAAAACTAAATGCAAATATTGCTAATAGTCTAAAATAAGTTTTATCATGTACAGTAAAAAGTAAAAATAATATCCCATAGGCAATACCAATTGCTAATAATAACAAAGGTGTTAAATATATTAGATCATAATATTTTAAGCTGATAACCATCCAATAAAACCAAAGTATACCTGTAATAAATCCTGCAAAAAATATTGCATTTCTAGGAATGGTGATTAAAAAATAAAGTCCTAAAAGTCCTAAAATAGTGTTAATAAATCGATATTCAATATTAAAATAGCTTAAGTATATAAAAGCACTTAATAAAATAGCTGTAATCAAGCCCTTTATTATCAAATTTTTGTTAAAATTATCGCGTTTTACTAAAAACAAAATAAACTACTTATAAAAAGGAAATTTAATGGATAGTTCAAGTACTGATTTATTAAGCTCATTATTACCTCTTGTTGCATTATTTGCAATATTTTACTTCTTAATTATTAGACCACAACAAAAACAAGCTAAAGCTCATAAAGAGATGATTGCTAACTTAAAAAAAGGTGATAAGATTGTAACAAATGGAGGCTTAATCGTAGAAGTTTCTAATGTAGGTGAAGAAAGCCTTACTGTTAAAAATAGTGACGGTGCAGAAATGAAGCTTGTTAAAGAGTTTGTTTCTAAACTTCAAACGGAATATGAAAATAAATTGTTTGCAAATGATGGTGTTATCAAACCACTAGACGGATCAAAGAAAAGAAAGTTAATTAAAGTTAAAAAAGAGG
>NYWO01000120.1 GCA_002685075.1 Arcobacter sp. | reverse complement strand
AGTGCATAAAAAAAGGGAACAACATTTGTTGTTCCCTTTTTGAAAATACAAAGATATAAAATCTTTGAAAAATTGAATCTATCTTTTTGAGAATTGACCGCTTTTTCTTGCTTTTCTTCTTCCGTATTTTTTTCTTTCAACTGATCTAGCATCTCTAGTTAATAAACCATAAGGTTTTAATACAGCTCTAAATTGCTCATCATAAGCAACTAATGCTCTAGAAATACCATGTCTAACAGCATCAGCTTGTGCAGAGTAACCTCCACCTAAAGTTTTAACAACGATATTAACAGAAGTTTCTTGTTTAGCTACTTCTAATGGTTGCATTACTCTTTTTTTAATTGCTTCATGTCCACCTAACCATACGTCTAAAGATTGACCATTAATTGTTAGTTGACCATTACCAACTTCTAGCCATACTTTAGCTATAGATGTTTTTCTTCTTCCAGTTGCGTAAACTTTTGCCATTAGTTTTGTCCTTTAATTTGTGCAGTATGTGGGTGATTAGCATCTGCATAAACTTTTAATTTTTTTAACATATTTTTTCCAAGAGTAGTCTTTGGAAGCATACCTCTTGTTGATAATTTGTATAATTTTTCTGGATTATTTTCAAACATATCAGACATTTTGTGAGTTTTTGTACTACCAAAATATCCTGAGTGTGTGTAATAGTTTTTAGTTTCTAATTTGTTTCCAGAAAACTTTGCTTTAGAAGCATTAATGATTACAACGTAATCTCCACAATCAACATGAGGTGTATAGTAAGGTTTGTTTTTACCTCTAAGAATAGTTGCTACTTCAGTGATTATTCTTCCGAATACTTTATCAGTTGCATCGATTACTATCCAATCTCTTTCGATTTCGTTAGCTTTTGCCATTTGAGTAAATTTCATTTATTTTCTCCGCTTTTATTAATGAGGTGGCATAATAGTGTAGTAATACTTAAATAAAACTTAATTTAAGTGTTTTTTAATATTTTATTCTAAATTCTGAACCTTTATTAAATTCAGATTTGATTTCAAGTGAAAACTTGTGTAATGTAAGTATAGATTGAACAATAAATAAACCTAAGCCTAAAGAGTTATTCCAGCCATTACTAGAGACTCTGTAGAATTTGTTTTTTATCTTTTCTAATTCTTTATCTTCAAGCCCTATACCTTTGTCTTTTATAATTATAAAATTTTCTGTAAGAGATATTATTACTTCATCTTCTGAGTATTTTAAAGCATTCTCAATTAAGTTTGACATAGCCATACTTATTAGTGTTTCATCTACTTTTATATTTATATCAGAACCTTGTATTAAAATTTCTCTATTTTTATATTTTTCTTCTAAATCAGGAATTATATCTTCAAGTATTTTTTTTATAGATTTTGAACTTAGTGTTAATTCTTGTTTACCTTCTTCTAATTTTAGTGTTAATCTTAGCTTGTCTATAAGATAAGACATTTTATTTGCATTAGAATGAATTTTATTTAAGAATTTTTGTTTCATAACTTCTGGCATTTCATCATCATTCATTATAGTTTCACTGTATCCTGAAATAATTGCAATTGGATTTTTAAACTCATGAGATAAAGCAGAGATAATTTCATCTTTTTGTCTATTTGCTAATTTTAATTTAGCTGTTTGTTTTGCTTTTTGTTTTTCTTTTTTTGATAATTTTAATGCTACTTTATTTAATAAATTAGTTATTTTAAAAAACTCTTGGGTATAGTTTGACTTTAAAGTATAAGTAGGTTTTTTTTCTGATAGTTGTGTTAAAAAGTTTAAAATAGAGTCAGTTTCATTCTTTATTCTAAGACTTATAAAATATGTTGCTAAAAATCCTATTATTAAAAAAAATGTAATAAATGAAAAAATTTGAGCTGTTAGTTTTATAAAATTGTCAGTGATTTTATCAGTATAATCTGCCATTCTTATAAAATAGGTATTTTGATTTATAGTTACTTTTTTAACTACATATAAAAGTTCTTTATTTATAGTATTGGAAAACCGTACAACTTTTCCAATACCTGATTCCTTTGCTTTTTGTATCTCTTCTCTTTTTGAGTGATTTTCCATTAAGTTTTTGTCTTCATCACTTTCAGCTATTACTACACCTTTATTATCAATTAGGGTAATTCTTAGATTAATTTGTGATTTTAAATCTTTTATGATTTTATTTATATTATTTAAATCTTTTAAAACAATAGAAAAAGTATCAATATTTTGTACAAGATTTTTTTCTATTTGGCTCATATAAATATTTTTTGACCAAAAATAAGTAACTATTGTCAAAGTTAAAAGAATTCCTACAAAAATAAAAATGAATGTTCTTAAAAAAAGTTGATGAATTTTTAACAAAAGATATAACCTTCTCCACGAACAGATTTTATATAATTTTTTTCTGCTTTGGGATCTATCTTTGCTTTTAATCTTTTTATTGCAACATTTACTGTTTTATCTTTTTTATCAAGAGAATCTTCCCAAACAGTATTTAATAAATATTCTCTTGATAATAAAATATCTTTGTTTTTTATGAACTCTAAAAATAAATCATGCTCTAAATGAGTTAATTCAATTTCTTTATCTTCTATATAAAACTTTTTATTACTAGCTTTATAAGAGATATCTTTAATTTTTAAAACATCAATATCTTTAGAAGTTCTTTTAATCAAGGCTTTTATTCGTGCTATTAACTCTTTTACTTTAAAAGGTTTAGTTATATAATCATCCGCATGAGCTTCAAAGCCATCAAGAATATCTTCATCTTTATCTTTTGCAGTTACATAAATAACAGGCTTATTATAACCTTCATTTTTAATTTCATTAATGAAGTTAGTCCCTTCATATCCAGGAAGGTTTCTGTCCATTAAGATAAGACTTATCTCCTCTTCTTGCAAAACTTTTTTTAGGTTTTTATCAATATTTAAAAAGCCAATAGTTTCAAAACCTTCTTTTTGCAAGGTGTACTCAAGTAGTTCTAAAATATCTTCTTCATCTTCAACAATTAGAATAAGTTTATTTTTCATTGCTTTTAATATTTTCCTCAGGAGTGATTTCCTTAATCTCTTTAACTTCTTTTATTTCTTTATTTGGTCTATCATCCTCATATTCAATAACTGTATCCTTAGATATTTTAATAACACCTGGTGAGAATTTAATTGCAAAAATTCTAAAAATAAAGAAAACAAAAATTGTAAATAGTAAGAAAGCAATATCAAAATAGTCTCTATGTATATTTGTTGATAATATTATTACGTCTCTAATTAAAAAAATAATAAAAATATCTATTACAAATCTAAGTCTTAATTTCTCTTTTTTGATAAAGTCAGAAACCATTTTAACAACTTCCATAATTACTATAAACTCTAGCATTAAGATAATTGCTTTATAGAATTGAAGACCAGAAACTAATATACCTATAAAGATAATAGTAGCTGCTAATACTTCAAAATTTGTACTGAAATAGTTTTTAATTTTTTTTATTGCATTTTTCATAAAGTGATTATATCATAAATCAAGATTGCATTATATCGCCACCAATATGTGCAAAAAGTGCAAGGCTTGCTATTGATGATGCCCTATCAGCCGTTCTTTCAAGTCGTCTTAAACTACTTAATATGTCAAAATACTCTTTTGATAACTCAAGATTCTTAGAAATTAATTTTAAAATATTTTTTTCAACCATTGCATATAAATCATTTGCTTTGCTTTCTTCAACTATTACTTTATGATATTTTTCTTCTATATTATTATCATTTTCTTGGTCAATCATAGCCATTGCACTTCGAAGTGACAGTAGTGCAGATTTATGAAGGGGAATTGTAAACTCTAAAATAGTATTTGTATTTAAATCTTCACAAAAAGCTTTTCTAAATATTTTTATAAAACCTTTTACATTTGAAGCAGCTCTTATTAATTCATTTGTAATTTTTAAATATGAAATCATTTGTCTTAAATCTTTTGCTTCTGGTGAATAAAGTGCTAATGTTGTAACAATTAAATTATCAATTTCATTTGATTTATTTGATAGTTTTTTTACAGATAAATCTATTTCTTTTAGTGTTGATATATCATCGTTTTTTAACATTTTTAATGAAGATTCTAAAGCATCAATTACGCTATTTCCAATAAATTCAATTTCTTCTTTTATATTGTTTCTTTTTTCTTCGTAAGTTTTTAGCATTATCCAAATCTCCCTGTAATATAATCTTCTGTTTTTTTATTTGATGGATTTACAAAAATTGTTTCTGTTTCATCATATTCTATCAATTTTCCTAAATGGAAAAATGCTGTGTAATCTGCTACACGTGCGGCTTGTTGCATATTGTGAGTTACTGTGATTATTGTGTAGTCTTTTTTTAACTCTAACATAAGTGCTTCAATCTTTTCTGTTGAAATTGGGTCAAGTGCTGATGTTGGTTCATCCATTAAAATAACTTCAGGTTTAACAGCAATTGTTCTTGCAATACAAAGTCTTTGTTGTTGCCCACCTGAAAGTGAAGTTCCTGGATCATTTAATTTATCTTTAACTTCATCCCAAAGTCCAGATTTCCGTAAGGAATGTTCAACTAATTCATCACACTCTTTTCCTTTTGCTACAATCCCATGTTTAATAGGAGCATAGGCAACATTTTCGTAAATAGATTTTGGAAAAGGATTTGGTTGTTGAAATACCATACCAATTTTTTTACGAACGCTTACTTCATCTATATCTTTATCATAAATATTCTTTTTATCAATAACAACTGAACCATCTATTTTAACACTTGATATTAAGTCATTCATTCTATTTAAACATCTTAAAAATGTTGACTTACCACATCCAGAAGGTCCAATTAAAGCTGTGATTTTATTTTCATATATATCTGTACTTATTCCATGTAAGGCATGATTTTGTCCATACCAAAGATTAAGTTCTTCAACTTTTACTTTTATTTTATTATTTTTTGACATTTTAATCTTTCCCTCTACCATTTAACTTCGAATTTTTTTCGTAAATATATTGCTATTGCATTTAATGATATTAAAATACTAAGTAATACCATAATTCCAGCAGCTGTTTTTTCTATATACATTCTTTCAGGCATTCCAGACCAAGTAAATAGTTGCGCTGGCATTACTGTTGCTGCATCCATAATACTAGTAGGTGCATCTGGAATAAATGCAATCATTCCTATAATAATAAGTGGAGCAGTTTCACCCATAGCTTGTGCTAAGCCAATAATTGAACCTGTTAGAATACCAGGAAAGGCTAAGGGTAAAACATGATCACGTGTTACTTGTATTTTTGTTAGTCCAAGTCCATACCCAGCTTGTCTAATACTATCTGGAACTGCTCTTAAAGCTGCACGTGAACTTACAATAATAATAGGTAAAGTCATAAGTGCTAATGTTAATCCACCAACAAGTGGTGAACTTCGTGGCATGCCAAAAAGATTAATAAAAATCGCAAGTCCTAACAAACCAAATAAAATAGAAGGAATAGCAGCAAGATTGTTTATATTTACTTCTATAAATCTTGTAAATTTATTATCTTCTGAGAACTCTTCTAAATAAATTGCTGTCATTACACCTAAGGGAAAAGCAACAATCATTGTAATTATAAGTGTTAATATTGAACCAATCATTGCAGAAAAGAACCCTGCATTTTCAGGGATTTTCGAATCTCCATGTAGAAAAAATATTGAGTTAAATTCAGTATTTATCCGTCCTTGAGCTTTCATATCATCAATTAGGGCTTTATCTTTTCTTTTTAATTTATAGTGGTGACCTTTAAAATATTGATCAACTTGGTCATCTGCTAAAACCCACATAGTTTGCGTAGTATTCATAAGTTCTGGATTTGCTTCAACTTGTTTTGGTAAATCTCTTAGCCATGATCTTGAAATCACTTTTCTATATTTTCTTTCAACTGCAAATCTTGAATCTTCAATTGATTTTTGATTATAAGTAACATCAACATGTAAGTATGTAACTTTAAAAGCAGGTGTTCCTTTTGAGATAATATCAAATAAAAAGAAAGCTAAGAATGCCACTGAAAATATTAGTGATGTTAATGTAAATCTTTTAAATCTTTTTGCACTTGCATGTCTTTTATCTAATGAGGCATCGTAAAAAGGATTTTGTATATTTTTGTTTTTTCTTTTAATCATAATGTATTCACTTTATATTTTTCTTTGAATTTTCTAATTAATCTTAATGAGATAATATTTAGTATTAAAGTAACTACAAAAAGTACTAATCCTAAAGCAAATGCAGAAAGTGTTTCAGGTGAATTAAACTCAAAATCACCAACTAAAGAATTTACAATAGTTACAGTTACTGTAGTCATATCTTCTAATGGATTCCATGATAAGTTTGGTCGAAGCCCTGCTGCCATTACAACAATCATTGTTTCTCCCAATGCTTTTGATAAACCAAGAAGTGATGCTGAAATTATTCCAGGAAGTGCAGAAGGAATAACAATATCTCTTATTGTTTCACCTTGAGTTAAACCTAATCCTAAAGCAGCTTTTCTCTGAGAGTCTGGTACTGCACGAATAACATCATCAGATAATGATGAAATAACAGGAATAATCATAATACCCATTACAACACCAGATGCTAATGCTGAATTAAAAGTAGCTTCTAATCCTATAGTATCTGCTGCTTTTACTATAAAAGGTGCAACAGTAATAGCTGCAAAAAACCCATAAACAACAGTAGGAATTCCAGCTAATACTTCAAGTATTGGTTTTAGATAATCTCTAGTAGTTGAACTTGCATATTCACTCATATATATTGCACTTCCTAATCCAACAGGAATTGCTAGTAATAATGCAATAATAGTAATTACAAAAGTACCCGCAAAAATAGGAATTGCACCAAATTTACTTCCTTCAACACCAGGTGACCATTCCATTCCTGTAATAAAATACCAGAAACTTCTCATTTGAAAAAATTCTATTGCTTCAAAAAGAATTGAAAAAAGAATACCAAAGGTAGTAAGTACTGAAATAACAGAAGCAATAATTAAAGCTGTTTTAATTAGTTTTTCTGTTAATTCTCTTTTCTTATTTCTTGTTTCAAAAGTGCTCAATACTATTACCTTTACTTAGTGTTTTTTAGATAATTGTTCTAAAGTTAATTTTTCTCTTTTAAGAACACTTGCTCTAATTGCTTCTCTACTTGTATTAGGTAAAGCAATAAGTCCAATTTCACCTAAAATTCCATCTTCTCCAATCATTTTTTCACTCATAAATAAATCAACATAACTTTTCATTGCTGGAACTTCTTTTTGGTGTGAGTTTTTAATATAGAAGAACAATGATCTTGAAACTGGATATTTTGAAGATGAAATATTTTCAGGAGTTGGTTTAACACCATCAATTGTTGCACCTTGAACTTTATCGTCATTTTCAACTAAAAATGAGAATCCAAATACACCAAACGCTGCTTTGTTTTTATCAAGTTTTTGAACAATTAAGTTATCATTTTCTCCTGATTCAACATAAGCTCCATCAGTTCTTACAATAGAATATTTTTTATATTTTTTATTAGCCTTTTTATCAGCTTTATAAAGGTCTGTATATAAAGGCATTTTTTTGAATGTTTTTTGCATCACTAATTCTTCAAATGCATCTCTTGTACCTGATGATTTAGGTGGTCCGTAAACAATAATTTCTCTATTTGGAAGTGATGAGTCAATATCTGACCATTTTTTATAAGGATTTGCAATTAATGATTTTCCATCTTTAGATGGTACTTCTTTAGCAACAGCTAAAGCTAAGTGAGTTTTTGAAATATCAAAAGCAGCATTTGATATAGATTGAGCAAATGCAATACCATCATAACCTATTACAGATTCAGTAATATCAGTTACACCATTTTCTTGACACATTTTGAATTCTTTTGCTTTCATTCTTCTTGAAGCATTTGTAATATCTGGAGTATTTAAATCATTTCCAGCACAAAATAGTTTCATTCCACCACCTGAACCTGTTGACTCTACTACAGGAGTTGGAAACTTAGTTGTTGCACCAAACTCTTCAGCAACTGAAGATGAAAAAGGATATACAGTAGATGAACCTACGATTTTAATTTGATCTCTTGCACTTAAACTTAGAGTTAAAGTAGCACTTGCTAGTAATGCGATTGATGTTTTTTTAATTGTCATTATTTTCTCCATAAATTTTATATGGTGAAATTTTAATATGACTTGGTTACAATTTGGTTACATTGGAAATTATGGTTTTAAGATGAACTTTTCTTCAAATTCTTTATATTCTCTTACAAATAGTTCATCACAATCAGCAGGTTTATAAATAACTGCTTTTACCCAGATATCATTTTCTTGGATTTTGCAAAAATTTATTGTAATGTATGATTCTTTATTTTTATAGTGAGTATATGTTTGATTTAATTGTAGCATTGTTTAAGTAGTCAAAAAAAGAAAACTAATGGATTTTATAATCCATTAGCCTCAATTAGTTTAGATTGATGATCAGCAATAAGAGGATCAATTACTTCATCAAATAAACCGTCATTCATAATATAGTCTAAACGATACAGAGTTAAATTGATTCTGTGATCACTTATTCTATTTTGTGGATAATTATATGTTCTAATCCTTCCACTTCTATCTCCAGTACCAACTTGTTCTTTTCTGTCAGCACCTTCTTTTTGCATTTTCTCTTGCATCTCTAAATCATAAAGTCTAGCTTTTAAAACTTTCATAGCTTTATCTTTATTCTTATGTTGAGACTTTTGATCTTGATTTGTTACAACAAGTCCAGATGGGATATGAGTGATTCTTACAGCTGAATCTGTAGTATTTACAGATTGTCCACCATTTCCACTTGCTCTCATAACATCAATCTTAAGATCATTTGGATCAATGTCTATTTCTACATCATCAACTTCAGGCATTACTGCTACTGTAATTGCAGATGTATGAACTCTTCCTTGTGATTCTGTTGCTGGAACTCTTTGAACTCTATGTGTACCACCCTCAAATTTTAATTTTGAGTATACATGGTCACCTTTAATTAGAATTACAACTTCTTTGTATCCACCT
>NYWO01000119.1 GCA_002685075.1 Arcobacter sp. | reverse complement strand
GGGCGTGATATTTGTACTAAAAAATATAAATAGTGATGTAAATATTGACAATATAAATCAACTTCATCCTTTTTATTTAGTTTATATTTCACAAGATGGAAAGGTAAAACTAAATCATTTAAATGTAAAAAATATCTTAGATGTTTTAAGAGTTTTATGTAAAGGAAATGATGAGCCTTTAAGAGATGTTTACACACTATTTAATGAGCAAACAAAAGATGGCAAAGATATGAGTACTTACTCAGATTTACTAAATAATACAATCTCTTCAATAATAGATACAAAAGAACAAAGTGATATAGAATCACTTTTTAGTGAGGGTGGTACAAGTTTTTTAGAAAATGAACTAAATGGACTTGATGATTTTGAACTCATAGCTTTTGTGGTTATAAAATAAATGTTAAATCTTCCATCTTCAACACAAGCTAATAGATTTTTAGCAAAAAAATCATTTGAAACAAAAATAGTAAATGGTAAAAGAATATTTGAAAATATTGAAAAAATAACCTTAAAATATAAACTTTCACCTAGCACTATAAATATAGAAAAAACAAAAAATATAGCAGAAATACTAATCTTTGAAATAGTATTAAAAGAAAAACAAGAAAAAGAAAAAGCACTACCAATAATAGCTATAAAAAATATAAATGAACTAGTAAAAGCACCAATACTTTTTAAGTTTATTTATGAAGATCGTTTTTGTTTTTCAATACTTTATAAAGAACAAAATCAATACTTTTTTTCATCTTGGAATGAAGAAATAGAGTTTGAATTCTCACAATCAAACTTACAAAAAGTGTATGAAAATATAATCCAAACATTTTTTAAAACAGCTGCAAAAAATATAAAAAATGATTTTCAAAAAGCTTATAAACTTGAAAACAAAATAGAAAGCTTACAAAAAGATATAAAAGCCTTAGAAAATAAAATATCAAAAGAAAAACAGTTTAAGAAAAAACTAGAATATTCACAAAAACTGAAACCAAAAGAAAATGAACTTGAAAATATACTAAAGGAAATAAAATAGATGAATGAATTAAATTTAGATAAATTAAAAATGCAAACTCCAAATAAAACAAATGAAAATATTGAGAATATTTTAAAACTATTTCCAAATGTAAGCACAGAAATAGATGGTAAAAAAGCCATAGATTTTGATCTTTTAAGACAAATGCTAAGTGATGAGATTGTTGAGGGTGATGAAGAGAGATATAGACTTGATTGGCCTGGTAAAAAAGCATCCTTACTAAAAGCAAATATATCTATAAATAAAACCCTCCGCCCTTGTAAAGATGATAGTGTAGATTTTGAAAATACCCAAAACCTATATATAGAGGGTGATAACTTTGAAGTGCTAAAAATTCTAAGTGAAAGTTACCTAAACAAAATCAAAATGATATATATAGACCCACCATATAACACAGGAAAAGATTTTGTCTATAAAGATAACTTCACAAAAAGTAAAGATGAGTTTGAAGATGATATAAACCTAAGAGATGAAGAGGGAAATAAACTATTTAAAAATACAGATACAAATGGAAGATTTCATAGTGATTGGTTAAGTATGATGTATGAAAGGCTTTTGCTATCTAGGGATTTGCTTAAAGATGATGGGGTTATTTTTATAAGTATTGATGATAATGAAGTGCATAATTTACGGAAAATTTGTGATGAGATTTTTGGTGAGAGAAATTTTGTTGCAAGTGTAATTTGGGATAGAAAAAGAGGAAGAGATAATTCTGCAAAATGGTTTAGTAAATCACATGAATATTTACTTATTTATGCAAAAAACATTAATTTGTTCACAACAAATTTTTTAGAACTTGATGAAAATACAAAAAAAGCTTATAAAAATCCTGATAATGATTCTCGTGGTAATTACAGAATGTTAGCAACTTGGGCAAGAGGTACACAAGGTGGTGTAAAATATGATTTTACAAATAAAGATGGTAAATATTTTTCTGAAAGATTATGGTTATTTAGTAAAAATAACTTAGAAAAGATGGATAATGAAAATAGATTACTTTTCAAAGGTGACAATATTTACAGAAAATTATTTATAAATGAAAATAAAGGGAAAATTCCTGAAACAATTTGGACACATACTTCTAATGCAGCAAATGCTTCAGATGAGATAAAAAGTTTATTTAAAGAAATCATTTTTGATACTTCAAAACCAATTCCTTATATTAGTGAAATTATGAAAATAGGGATAAGTAAAAATGACCTAATCCTAGATTTCTTCTCAGGCTCAGCAACAACAGCCCATGCAGTTATGGACTTAAATGCACAAGATGGTGGAAATAGAAAATTTATCATGGTGCAACTTCCAGAGCTTGCAGATGAAAAAAGTGAAGCTTATAAAGCAGGATATAAAACAATAGCTGAAATAGGAGAAGAGAGAATCCGTCGAGCAGGTAAAAAGATAAAAGAAGACAATAAAACAAAAGAGGGTATTGAAAATCTTGACATAGGTTTTAGAGTCCTAAAAACAGATACTACAAACTTCAAAGATGTATATTATCATCCAAACCAATTAGGTCAAGGAACTTTAGTAAATCTTGAATCAAATATCAAAGAAGATAGAAGTGATTTGGATTTACTCTTTGCTACTATGATTGATTTAGGAATAGAGCTAAGTCTTAAAATAACATCACAAAAAATAGATAATATCACAATATATAGCATAGAAAACAGTGAACTAATAGCTTGTTTTGAAAATAACATAAGCCAGGCAGTAATTGAAGAAATAATAAAACAAAAACCATATCAAGTTGTTTTTAAAGATGGATGCTTTAACAATGATAATGTAAAAATAAATACCATTCAAAAACTATCAACTATCACAACTGTATCCGTGATATAGGAAGTGTTATGAGATTACAGTTTAAAAAACAAGATTATCAAGCAAAAGCAACACAGGCAGTTGTTGACTTATTTAAAGGTCAAGAAAAAGGCTCAAGAGTTGATATTACAGAGCGTAAAATTATCGATGAGGGAATTTTAGGAAAAAAGACTCAAGAGATAAAACGCTTTTCAAATAAAGAACTAAACCCAAATCTTGAACTTTTGAAAAATATCCAAGAAGTACAAAAACAAGATGAACTCTTAAAAATAAGCCATGATTTAAAAGCAGGGCTTAATTTCACTGTTGAGATGGAAACAGGTACAGGTAAAACTTATGTTTATACAAAAACTATGTATGAGTTAAATAAACACTATGGTTGGAATAAGTTTATAATAGTAGTTCCAAGTATTGCTATACGAGAAGGAGTTCATAAATCTCTTGAAATCACAGCAGAACATTTTCAAAGTGAATACAAAAAGAAAATAAGATATTTTATCTATGATACAAAAAATAGCTCAAACCTTGTAAATATAAACTCATTTGCCTCAAGTGCTCAAATAGAAGTTATTATTATGAACTATCAAGCTTTTGCAACATCTTCAAAAGAATCAAGAAAAATCTATGAAAAACAAGACTCTATGCAATCACGAAGACCTATTGATGTAATAAGTAGTGCAAAACCTATTGTTATTATTGATGAACCTCAAAGATTAGGGAAAACTGCTGAGAAAAAACTAGAAGAGTTTAAAGCACTATTTACTTTGCGTTATAGTGCAACACATAAAAATGATTTTCACAAAATATATAGACTTGATGCTATAGATGCTTATAACCAAAAACTTGTAAAACAAATATCAGTAAAAGCTATAGATGTAAAAGGAGATAGTTCTACAGGTGGCTATATATATTTTGATAATATTAAAATAAGTGCAAATGCAAATCCAACAGCACTTATAGAAATAGATATAAAATTAACACAAAGTATTAGTAAAAAATATATTAGAGTAAATGAGGGTGATAATCTTTTTGATCTTTCAAATGAACTAAGAGAATATAAAGAGAGTTTTGTAATAAAAAGCATAAATGCCTATGATAATAGTATCACTTTTTTAAATGGCTTAAAACTATATGCAGGAGAAGTAACTGGACAACTTGAAGAAAAGCATTTAAGAAGAATACAAATAAGAGAAACTATAAGAACTCATATCCAAAAAGAGAAAGAGTTATTTAAAAAAGATATAAAAGTATTAAGTCTATTTTTTATTGATGAGGTAGCAAAATACAGAGTATATGATGAAAATAAAAGTATCTTAAAAGGTGAATATGAGCTTATTTTTGAAGAAGAGTATAAAAAATTAATCCAACAAGAGAGAACTCTTTTTGATAAAGAGTATTTTGAATATATTGATAAATTTGATGTAAGTGATATTCATAAAGGATATTTTTCTATTGATAAAAAAGGAAGACCTCTTAGTAAAGAAAACGAAATAACAAATGATGTAAGTGCTTATGATTTGATCATGAAAGAGAAAGAAAAACTACTTGATTTTAAAGAAGCTACAAGATTTATATTTTCTCATAGTGCTTTAAAAGAGGGATGGGATAATCCAAATGTATTTCAAATATGTACACTAAAGCACTCAAATAGTACGGATAGTAAAAGACAAGAAATAGGAAGAGGACTTAGAGTTTGTGTAAATAAAAATGGAATAAGACAAGATTCAAATATCCTAGATAGTGAATTTTTTGATATAAATAGTTTAACAGTAATTGCAAGTGAATCCTATGAAGAGTTTGCACGTACTTTACAAGAAGAGATATTAGAAAGCTTAAGTAGGGAGACAAAAATCACAGAAAAAGTTTTAAGCCAAATCACACTTATAAATAAAAGTGGCGATAAACTAAAAATAGATAAAAAACTAGCCCAAACTTTAGTAAATGATTGGAAGCAAAGAGGGTATATAGGAGATGATGAATTTATAACTTCAAAAGCTATAAAAGATTTTAAAAACAATGACTTTGAAATACTTCCACAGTTTATAGGTTTTGAAAATGAACTAAAAGACTTAGTTAAAAAAGCTAGTTCAAGTGCTGTTGTTAAAAATATGATAACTAATGCTAAAAAAACAAATGAAATAGAACTAAATCCAAATAGTAATTTTGATAAAAAAGAGTTTCAAGAGTTATGGAATAAAATCAATAAAAAAGCTAGATATGAAATAAATGTAGATAGTGAAGACTTAAAAACAAATAGTATTGAAGCTATAAATCAAACTTTAGAAGTAACAAAAGTAAAAGTGAAAATTACAACAGGGGTTCAAAAATCTCTTTTAGAAGTAGATGACTTATCAAAAGATAAAAATATGATGGAAGAAGCACAAAATATATATGAATCTATGGATTATGAATTAGGTTATACAAAATATGATTTAATTGGAGAAGTTGTAAAAAATACACAACTAACACGAAAAACAGCCGTTGCAATTTTAAGTAAAATAAGGGAAGATAAGTTTTTAATGTTTAAATCAAATCCTGAAGATTTTATTATAAAAGTAACACATATAATAAATACTCAAAAAGCAAAACTTCTAATAAGTGGAATAAAGTATTTTAAAGGTGATAAAACATATGAAACAGATATTTTTACAATTCCAAACTTTAAATGTAATTTAGGAGAAAGTGGAGATACAATTGAAGTAAAAAGACATATTTATGACTATTTAAAAGCAGACTCAAAAGGTGAAAAAGAGTTTGCAAAAAGTATGGAAAATGGTCAAATAGTTGTCTATGCAAAACTTCCAAAAGATTTTAAAATTCCAACACCAATTGGTGGGTATAATCCTGATTGGGCTGTTGTTTTTGAAAAACTTGATAAAAAAAATATCTATTTTAT
>NYWO01000118.1 GCA_002685075.1 Arcobacter sp. | reverse complement strand
TCTATAATAAATCTTCTTAGCAATAATTTCTTCTACTGTATCAATTAAAAGTTCATGACCCCATAGATTTACTTTAACATAAGGAATATGTGATTTCTTTACAACATCAAAGAACTGAAGTTTACATTCTTCATCTATAACTATCTCAGAATAGATTGGATGATTCCTAAAATTACCATTATAGCCAATAGACTTCATTTCAGTTATTCTATTTAGAATATTTTGTAATGCAGAGGGTAGAGGTTTCTTATTTCCTGTATTTGAATCAATATGTTTTAGTCTTTGCAACACCCTTTAATGTTCTAAAAGGTGAAGAAGTATATAAAGTTTTGATAAATTCATCTAGTTCATTTGGAATAAGCTTTCATTAATGAAAACTGTTCCAAAAATAAAAGATTGTTGCTAGTTTGGAGGGGACATTTTACTATAAAAAGAGCTCGATGATGATAATCAAATAATTTTGTCATAATTTATTACTATCTAATTGTAACTCTATTTTTACCTTCAGCTTTTGAAAAGTACATTGCTTCATCTGTTCTTATTAAAAGTGTAGATAACGAGTCATTTTCTTTATAAGAAGACACTCCAAAACTAGCTGTTTTGTATCCTACTGTATTAAATTGATTTTCTTCTATCTTTTTTCTTAATTTCTCTGCTAGTATTGAAGCTTCTTCCTCATTAGTACGTGTACAAATAATAAGAAATTCTTCTCCACCCCATCTTCCAACTATATCAATTTCACGTGTGTGTTCTTTTAAAATATTAGCAATATTAATTAACACTTCATCACCAACTAAATGTCCATAATTATCATTAACTTTTTTAAAATCATCAATATCCAATAAAATTATAGAGAAAGATTCATTATATCGATTAAAAATTTTTACATTACTATCTAATATATAATCTATTTCTTTTCTATTTCTTAATTTTGTTAAATGATCCATAGTAGATGTAATTAGTAATTCATTTTTTTGCTTTTCAATATCATCTGCATAATTTAACTTATTGATTAAAGAATAGGATAAAAGTAATAAACATGAAAAAATAGCGATATCACTTGGATACTCTGCCCATGTTACAATACCATATGCAATTAAATATGTATAAAACCAATATAGAGATATTATAAAAAAACTAAAAGTGATAATTTTAGTTTCACTATCTCCTTTATAAAAGAAATAGATCATAAATAAAGTTAAAATAGGAAGAGTAACAAAATGATATAAGATGTCAAAATATTCGTAGGTTGAGACGATATCATAAAGACCAAATAAAGAACCAAAGACTGCACATATTAGATATACTAAATGTATTTGCCATACTCGTTTGATGAGATTAAAAGGTATTTTACCTTTTATAGTTTTATCCATAAATAAAGCCATTCCAACTGGAAAGAAAAAGAATGATGTCGCTAATAAATATTGTTTTAATAAGGGGTAATATAAATATAGTTCAAGTATCTTTGCCGAAAGAAGTACATCAAGACCTTGTGCTAAAAATAATAAACCTAAAATAAATAATTCAATTCTTTTCAATCTTGATAAGAAAGACAATATGAATAGTATTCCTACAAAAATTGCAATAGAACCAATCATTATTTTTGGGATGTCATCGTTTAATAGCTTTTCAAATAAATGACCTTTTGAAGATATTAAAACTTCTCCCCATAATCCTATATCGATATAATAAGAATATACTCTAAAATACAAATATTCACCACCACTATTATCAGCTAAAGGTATCATATGCCAAGGCCAACCTTTAAATTCACCCTTACCTTCTTCATCAAAATCACCAAAATGGTATATTTGTTTCCCTTTATAATAAACTTCTGATATTAAATCAATACTAAAAATATATAAAGTGGGATCCTTTGTTAATGTAGCAGGTAGTTGAACTCTATACCAAACATTAGTTTGATTAGCTCGATTAGGAGGATTACTTGGAAATTTTATCTCTTTCCATTTATCTGAATTTGCATTTTCTTTAGTCCATACTGGAATATTATTTTCAAAGGGAGAATCACCCCATCTATATTCCCATTTATTTTTGGATAAATCTATGGTGTTTATTTCATTTGCAAATGAAAAGTTTATATTAAAAAGAATGATCAAAAATATTGTAAGGAGTTTATTCATTTAAAATTATATCATTAATTAACCATTTGAATAATGAAATTTGCAATTAAGTATTTCTACAAAATCAAATGACACTTTCAATATCACAATTATTACCCTTCTAACTTATTATAAATTATTTAGCATAGGTGTGTTTTTTTCTATTTATTTAACCTTAGTTATACTCTATGTTAAACTTTTTAATTTTTTAATATCTTTTATTAATTTATCAATTCTTTGAGTTGAAGAATTCCATGAGAATACAAATCTTCCTCCACCTAAACCAATAAAGTTATAAAAAATCCATCCTTTTTCTTTAAGTTTAGACATTACTTTTTCTGAAGCATCAATAAATACACTATTTGATTGAACAGGGAATTTTATTTTTATTCCATCAATTTTAGATACTTTTTCTTCAAAATACTTTGCCATGCTATTAGCGTGACTTGCATTTCTTTTCCATAAATTATTTTCAAGTAAAGCAATCCACTGTGCTGAAATAAATTTCATTTTGGAAGCTAATTGACCTGCTTGTTTACATCTATAGTCGAAATCTTCTGCTAATTTTCTATCAAAAAATATAACAATCTCTCCCATTGCCATTCCATTCTTTGTTCCAGAGAAACATAAAACATCAACACCAACTTTCCATGTAATATCTGCTGGTTTACAGTCAAGCGAAGCTACTGCATTTGCAAATCTTGCACCATCCATTTGAATAAATAAACCATGTTTATCTGCAACTTTTTTTATAGCTTTTAATTCTTCAATACTATAAATAGTCCCAAGTTCAGTTGATTGAGTTAAAGAAATCACTTTTGGTTTTGGATAATGAATATCTTCTCTTTTTGTAGCTAAATACTCAATATCTTCTGGTCTTAACTTACCATTCTCACCTTCGGCTATAAGAAGTTTTGAACCATTGGAAAAAAACTCTGGTGCGCCACATTCATCTGTTTCTATATGTGCAACATCACTACATATAATACTATGATATGATCGACATAATGCTGCTAAACTTAATGAATTAGCAGCTGTTCCATTAAATACAAAGAAAATTTCACAATCTATTTCAAATAATTCACGTAATTTATCTGCTGCATATTTTGTATAGTAGTCATTACCATATGCCTGTGAATTATCTTGATTTAATTCTATAATTTTTTCTAGTACTTCAGGACAAATTTGAGAATAGTTATCACTTGCAAACTGTTCACTTATTTTTTCATACATATTTACCCTTTCTTTTTTAATATTCAGAAGTATAGCTTATGTTAATTTTATAAACAAGAATTTACTACAACTTCTTCTTTAAAGCATCTATTCTTTTATTAGCATCATTTATTCTATGCATTTTAATCTCACCACTTCTTACTTGTTTATATACTGAGTTTATAATAGTTTCAAGTTTTAAAGGCTTTGCTAATTGATTTGCAAACATCAACATATCAATTCCAGAATTAATAGCAAGTCTTACTGTATCGTCCAAACTATAGTGTTTTGAAATAGCATACATTTGTAAATCGTCACTAATTAGAACACCTTTATACCCTAACTCTTTTCTTAAAATTTTAGTATTTATATTCCAAGACAAAGTTGCAGGAAGAGAATAATCTAGGTTTCTATTTACAACATGAGCACTCATAATCATATCAACTAAACTATTTTTTATAAAATACTTATATGGTTCTAATTCTTCTTTTTGCCAAGTATTTGTAATATCTACAAAACCTTTATGAGAATCACTTAATGATGAACCGTGTCCAGGAAAGTGTTTAAGTACTGAAATTATATGTTGCTTTTTCATCTCTTTTGTAAAAATAGAAGCATACTTTACTACTTCATTTGAACTTTTTCCAAAAGACCTACCTAGTTTTGCAATTACTGGATTATTAGGATTAATATTTAAATCAACTACGGGGGCATAGTTTACATTTAAGCCGCTTTTCTTTAATACTTTTGCAAGTTTAGAATAAGTTTTTTGTGCATATTCTTCACTTTTTGTACCTATAATACTTGCTTTTGGTGTATTTATAAAACCTTTTGATTCTTTAAGTCTTTGTACTATTCCACCCTCTTGGTCTATTGAAATAAGAAGATTAGTTTTATTAATTGCTTGTAATTGTGATGTAAGTTTTGCTAACTGTTTTGGGTCTTTAATATTTTTTATTTTCTTTTTATCATTTGGATCTTTATCAAAAAGTATAACTCCACCTAAATCATATTTCTTTATATCTTGGTAGATTTTATCTCTTGTTTCTACTTTTTGTCCTTGAAAACCTAACATTATCATTTTACCTATCATTTTTTTCTAATTGCTCTTTTGTATATGTATTTTGGTCTGCAAAAAGCATTGAACTTAAAAGGCAGGTTAATAGAAATTTTTTTATCATTTATTCTCTTTTTTTAATATTTGGGGGATGAGTATATCAAAATAAAGTTGAGAATTAGTTATTTATTAATTTTATTTTAAGCTATAAATTAAATCTAATATCTATATTTTAAAGAAAAAACCTATATTTTATTGACATTTATAATTAAAAATGCTAATATTCCAAATATTAAAAATTAAGGAGACAATATGTCAAAAGAAGAAAAAGAATTAAAAGTTAAAAAAGCAGCAAAGAAAGTAGCTAAAAAAGCTGACAAGAAAAAGAAAGAAAAGAAAAAAGTAGCTAAAAAGAAAGCTGAAAAAAAGATTGCTAAGAAAAAAGCTGCTAAAAAAGCAGAAAAGAAAAAACCTGCTAAAAAAATCACTAAAAAAGTTAGTAAAAAAGTAGCTAAAAAACCTTCTAAAAAGAAAGTTACAAAAAAAGTAGTTAAAACTAAAGAAACTTCAAAAAAAGCTAAAAAAAAGAAGTAGTCACTTCTTCTAATATGACTTTAGAATTAGTTTTCTAAGGTCATATTATCTTATAATACTTACATCAAAGCTAAAATCCAATCTTTAACTTCATTTAAAGTAGCTTCATCTTTATTTGAAACAAAAACATAAGGTTTGTTTTTTCGATTCTCTTTTACATCACTTTTCATACTTTCAATTTCAACTCCAACATATGGAGCTAAGTCAGTTTTGTTTACAATAAGTAAATCAGAGAAAAGTAATCCTGCACCTTTTTTTCTGGGTATATCAGCACCTTGAGCTACATCTATTACATAAATATAATAATCAATTAATTCATATGAAAAAGTAGCACTAAGATTATCTCCTCCACTTTCAACAAATACAATATCACTATTAAACTTTTCTTCTAAAGAAACAACAGCTTTTTGATTCATTGAAATATCATCACGTATTGCAGTATGAGGACAACCACCTGTTTCAACACCTATAATTTGTTCTTCTGGTAAATCAAGTGTTTTTTTAAGATAATTTGCATCTTCTGTTGTATAAATATCATTTGTTACAATACCAATTTTATATTCATCTTTTAGTGTATTTGTAAGAGCTTCAATTAAAGAAGTTTTTCCGCTTCCTACTGGTCCTGCTATTCCTATTTTTAAACTCATTATATATTTCCTTTTTTTATGTTACGAACATCTTTGGTTCTAGTGTTTTATGCTCAAATATCACTTCTTCAAATAAAGGATTGAAATTTGTAATCTTTTTATTAGTATTAATATCAATATTTTCAAGAATATCATCAAATTCAAAAAGCATTTTTTGAATATCAGAAGGTTTAATTCTTGATATCTTTATACTAGTAGCTGCTATATTTATAAGATTTTTCTTTGTCCACATCACAATAAAATCTTTTATATCAATATTCAAATCATATGCATAAGAAGCTAAAACTATTAGCTCATTTGCATCTGTTTTTTCTTCTTTTATTAAATTGAAATACTCTTTTACAATAGATGTACTTACTGTATCTTTTATTTGGATATAGTAATTATGTCCTATATTCTTTGATGCTTTTGCATATTCATATGTTAAATAAGATGATATTTCATTATCAAGTTTTTTTAGCAAAAAAAGTCTATTCTCTTCTAAGTACTTATATGTCTTTTGGATATAAACAAATTCCATTTTAGAATACTGATCAATTATTAGATTCTCTAAATATATTTTAAGAGAGTCAATATCCTTAACTTTTTCTTTTACAATATGAGGTTCTAAACCAAAAGAGTGTACAAATACACCTGATGGAAAACTCCCATCAAATATTTGCATAAATCTACTTAAACTTTTTAGATTCATGTGATTAGTGCGAGTGATGTGCTTTTCCATTTGCTTTAAAATATCCTGTTGTTTTAGTAATATTTATTTCATTATTTTTATATGCATTTTCAACTATATCATTTAAAGATATATCATCTAATACAACAATTTTTAAATCTTCAATCATTACAGGTTGGTGACGATTACCTACTTCATAGGCTATTTTTGCAAAATTAAGAGCATCTTTAAACTCTAATATATAAATATTATCTTCACTTCTTTTAACTTTAATTGCATATCCATCTTCACAAAGTAAAATATCATTTTCATGTAAATGTGTAAACTTTGCTTTTACAATAAAGTTCACTCCATTATTAGATATAGCTGTAAGATTTGGCTTTTGCATATCAAACCATGATAGTTCAACCTCATCACTACACTCAATCTCTTTTTTTATTTCAATAACTTTTTTTATCATAATTTTCCTAGAACATAAAATATTTTTTTGCCATTGGCACAGTATCGACATAATTAGATTGAATTAACTTCCCATCTACTAAAACATCATAGGTTTCAGGGTCAACTACAATGTCACCTATAAAGTCGTTTAATCTCATATCTTTTTTACCAATATTACGTGTATTTTTAACTGCTAACACTTCTTTTTGTATACCAATTTTTTCACCTAGTTTATTCTCAAAGGCTACTTTAGAAGTAAAAATAGCACTAGTTTTTGCACTAGCTTTTCCATGTGAACCAAACATCTTTCTATATAAATTTGGTTCAGGTGTTGGAATAGATGCATTTGCATCACCCATTACAGAAAGTGCTATAAATCCACCTTTTATAACTAAACTAGGTTTCACTCCAAAAAATGCCCTATCCCATAAAACCAAGTCAGCCATCTTGCCAACTTCAACACTACCTACATGTTCATCAATACCGCAAGCAATTGCTGGATTTATTGTATATTTTGCAATATATCTTTTGATTCTATTATTATCACATTCTTCATTATCAGAAGCTAATGCACCTCTTTGGTTTTTCATTGAGTCAGCAACTTGCCAAGTTCTTATAAGTACTTCACCAACTCTTCCCATAGCTTGAGAATCAGAACTAGTAATACTAATAGCACCAATATCATGAAGTACATCTTCAGCTGCAATTGTATTACCACGAATTCTACTTTCTGCAAAACTTACATCTTCAGGAATTTTAGGGCTTAAATGATGACAAACCATAAGCATATCAAGATGTTCTTCTATTGTATTTTTTGTATATGGCAATGTTGGATTAGTAGAAGATGGTAATACATTTGCAAGTCCAGCAACTTTCATAATATCAGGAGCATGTCCACCTCCTGCACCTTCAGAGTGGAAAGTATGAATAGTTCTATTTTTAAAAGAATCTACTGTATTCTCTACAAAACCAGATTCGTTTAAAGTATCAGTATGAATTGCAACTTGTACATCAAAATCATCGGCAACACTTAAACAAGTATCTATAGCATTTGGTGTACTTCCCCAATCTTCATGCAGTTTAAGACCCATTGCACCTGCTTCAATCTGTGATTGTAAAGCCTCATAAGAAGATGAGTTTCCTTTTCCCATAAAACCAAAGTTTAAAGGATAGTTTTCAACCGACTCAATCATTTTAGTGATATTCCACTCACCTGGAGTACAAGTAGTAGCATTTGTACCAGTATTTGGACCAGTTCCTCCTCCTACCATTGTAGTAACTCCACTTGATAATGCTTCATCTATTTGAGTAGGAGAAATAAAGTGAATATGAGAGTCAATTCCACCTGCTGTTATTATTTTACCTTCAGCGGAAAGTATTTCTGTATTTGCACCAATTTCTAAACCATCTGTAATTCCATCACAAAGTTCAGGATTTCCAGCTTTTCCAATAGCACAGATTTTTCCATTCTTTATTCCAATATCTGCTTTTATAATTCCTGTATAATCAATAATAACAGCATTTGTAATAATCAAATCAGCAACATCTATAGCTTTTGGACTTTGTGCCATTCCATCTCTGATTGTTTTACCACCACCAAATTTTACTTCTTCACCGTAAGTTGTATAATCTTTTTCAATTTCAGCTATTAGTGAAGTATCCGCAAGTCTAAATCTATCTCCTGTTGTTGGTCCATACATTGAAGCATATTTTTCTTTTGATATTTTCATCTTATTCTCCTAAGAACTTTGATAAGTTTTTCATAGCTTTCTCTTTAGTTGGTTCATCATCTAAGTTACCTTCAACC
>NYWO01000117.1 GCA_002685075.1 Arcobacter sp. | reverse complement strand
TACAGAAAAAGAACAAGACTTAATATATTATGCTGCTCCTTTTCATGATTTAGGAAAAGTTGGAATTGAAGATAAAATTTTATTAAAACCTGGAAAATTAACTGGAGATGAGTTTGAAATAATGAAAACACATTCAATCAAAGGATATGAAATACTTAAAGATTCTAAAAGTGATTACTTAAAAGCTGGTGCTTCTATTGCTTTAACTCATCATGAAAAATATGATGGTTCTGGGTATCCTTATGGATTAAAAGCTGAAGATATTCATATTTACGGAAGAATTGTAGCCATCGCGGATGTTTTTGATGCTCTTACCTCTACAAGACCCTATGAAAAAGCATGGAGTTTTGAAGATGCTATAAACTATTTATTTGAAGAAAGGTCAAAACATTTTGATCCTGTTTTAATAGATTTATTTCTTAAAAACAAAAAGAAAGTAAAAAAAATATATACTTCTTTAATAAAATCATAAAATTAGTTAGGAAATTATTTGAAAAATTTGACTATTAAAATTAAACTAATACTTCTGTTTATTGTTATTAAAATTTTACCATTACTTTTAATTGTATATATTGCATATGTTGGAGTACTTGAACTTGAAAAATATATACAAGATAGTACAAGATATCTTTACAATAAAAATAAAGAGATTGTTTTAAATACAGCGAATGAATCAATAGATGATAGTATTAAAAACTTAGATAAAAAATCTCAACATGCTCTTGAGAGACTATCTTTTGAAATTGCCCATCAAGTTGCAAATTTCCTATATGAAAGAGATAAAGATATTTTATTTTTATCAAAACTTCCTTTAAACAAAAATATTTTAGAAGAATTTTATAAAACAAAAAATAGAGATATTTTAATACATGAAGATTATATTTATAATGAAAAAACAAAATCGTGGGTAAGTTCAAATGCTCCTACAAAAGTTACTAGAAAAAATACACAAGCTAGCTTAGTAGATAATGAACAAGAGTTTAATTATACAGATCCTTTACTTTTAGAAAAGAAATCTATTCCCTTATACAAAGAAATTTCTTATTTTAATCTTGAAGGAAAAGAGATTTATAAAGTATCTAAAATAGATGATACTTTAAAAGATATTTCAAATAAAAAAAATACTTATATTAACTCTGAAGATTATTATCATGAAATTAAAAAACTGAAAGAAAATGAAATATATGTTTCTGAAGTTATTGGAGAGTATGTAAAATCAAATGTAATTGGAACTTTCACTAAAGAAAAAGCAAAAAAATTAAATATTGATTTTGACCCTACACAACATGCTTATGCAGGAAAAGAAAATCCAAAAGGAAAAAAGTTTGAAGCAATTGTAAGATTTGTAACTCCTGTGTTTAAAGATAATAAAAAAGTTGGATATATTTCACTAGCACTTGACCATGAACACTTAATGCAATTTACAGATACAAAAGATCCAACAACAGCAGAAGCTACTCAAAATATTTCAGATGCGAGTAAAGGTAATTATGCTTTTATGTGGGATTTTGAAGGGAAGAACATTTCTCATCCAAGAGATTATTTTATTGTAGGATACAATAAAAAAACTGGAAAAGAAGAAATGCCTTGGCTTAGTAAAGACCTTGCATCAAAATTTAAGAATTCTAATAAAAATATAAATGATTTTTTAGAAACTTATCCAACATTTGAAGAACAAAGCTTAAAGAAAAAACCCAATATTCCACAGCTATTAAAAGAAGGAAATGTTGGTTTAGATTGTCGTTATTTAAACTTTGCACCTCAGTGTAAAGGTTGGATGGAATTAACAGAAAATGGTGGTTATGGCTCTTTTGTAATTTTATGGAGTAATGTAAGAAAACTAACGACAGCTGCTGCAATCCCGTATTATACAGGGAAATATGGACAGAGTAAAAGAGGTTTTGGTTTTGTTACTATTGGAGCAAATGTAGATGAATTCCATGCAGCTGCTAATCAAACAAAAGAAAATGTTTCACAGATTTTAAAAGTTCAAACGAATCAAATGCAAGAAATAGTAGATGAAAATAAAATTGAAATTCAAGAGTTTATTAAATCTTTAATAAATGAATTATCTATTGTTACATTCATTATGATAATTTTAATAATTGCTATTGCTATTTGGATTTCTAATTATATTACTTCAAAACTAGAAAATATACTTAAAGGGACTAAAAAGTTTTCAGAAAATGATTTTGAATATCGTATTCCTATTACTTCAAATGATGAGATTGGAAAACTAGAAAACTCTTTTAATGAAATGGCTAGAAGTATTACATCCTTAATACAAACACAATATAATACCCTTGAAAAAGCTCAAAGAGCAGATGAAGCAAAATCAACATTCTTAGCAAATATGTCACATGAAATTAGAACACCTTTAAATGCAATTATAGGTTTCTCTGATTTATTAAGTAACTCAAAACAATTAGATACTCAAAATCAGAAACAAGCTGATATTATAAATACAAGTGCAAATTCACTTTTAAGTATTATTAATGATATCTTAGATGTATCAAAAATAGAAAATGGAAACTTTGATATTAATTATGAGAAATCTGATCTTTTCTTTATTAGTGAGCATGTTATTGAATTATTTTCTAAGAAAGCTTATGAAAAAAATATCAAATTAATTTTTGATATAGATAATAAACTTCCTATATATATTAAAACTGATCCTGTAAGACTAAGACAAGTTTTATCAAATCTTCTTAGTAATGCTATTAAATTTACACCAGAAGATGGGACTATTAAAATGTTAGTTTCATTAGAAAAACAAGAAGATAAAAAAACTACTATAAAATTCCAAATAGAAGACTCAGGAATTGGAATAGAAAAAGATAAAATAAAATATATTTTTGATCCTTTTATTCAAATAGATAATAATTCAAATAGAAGTTTTGGTGGAACAGGACTTGGACTTAGTATCTCAAGTCATATTATAAAGTCTCTAGGTTCAAGAATTATAATTGAGAGTACTGTAGGAAAAGGTTCTAAATTTCACTTCAATTTAGAAGCTGAAGTATATGATGACAATGATTTATCACATAAAAGTTTTATATCTAATATTAATTTTAAAATTGATAATGAAAAAAGTGATTTATTCCATTATATAAAAAGATATCTAGACTCTTTTGGTACTTTAAATAATGAAGATAAAGAATATAATATAATAATAAATTGTTTTAGTACTTTAGAAAAACTAAATCATACTAGAATGGTATATAAAAATTGTCCCCTTATAATTCTTATAGAAAATGAAAAAGATATTAAAAGAATAGAGAAAAAAGAAAATGAAGAAGTTCTATCTTTACCTTTTTATCCATCGAAAATAAACGATATAATTCAAGATTTACTAAGTAGAGATGAAGTAAAAACAATAGAAAAAGAAGAGATAGTAAAGACAATAGAGAAGAAAACTATTTATAAAGGAAAAATTCTAGTTGCTGAAGATAATTTAGCAAACCAAGAACTACTAAAGTATCATCTTGAAAATTTAGGATTTGATTTTGTTATAAAAGAGAATGGATTAGAAGCTTTAAAAGAATACAAAGAGAATAAATATGATTTAATATTAACAGATATAAATATGCCTGTTATGGATGGTATTGAAGCTTTAAAACAAATAAGATTATATGAAGAAAAGAACAATAAAAAAGAGATACCAATAATAGCAATAACTGCAAATGCAATTAAAGGTGATAAAGAAAAATTCTTAAGTTTAGGAATGGATGAATACTTAAGTAAACCTATAAATGCAAAAGAATTAGAAAAAAAACTAGACGACTTCTTAGGAGATAATTCTTTACATACGCAT
This sequence comes from Arcobacter sp., assembly GCA_002685075.1. Taxonomy (GTDB): domain Bacteria; phylum Campylobacterota; class Campylobacteria; order Campylobacterales; family Arcobacteraceae; genus Poseidonibacter. The sequence goes on along the minus strand of NYWO01000117.1, from coordinate 17,856 downwards.
AAAGAAATTTCACTTGATGTAGACAAAATAGTTTCAAAACTTGGAATTAGCGAAAATATTGCAAATATGATTATCAAAAAATTTGAGAAAGATATTCAGAAAGATATAAAAGAACTAGAAAAATACGTAGAAGATAATGATATTGAAAATATATCATTAAAAGCTCACTATATTAAAAATTCTTGTTTAAATGTATCTTTAGATGAAGTATGTGAATTATTACAAGTACTAGAAAATAAAGACTTAGAAGAAAGTGAAAAAATAAATGTATTTAAAGAGATAAATTCTTTAATAAAAAACCTATTATAGTAAAATAACATAACAAATGGTAGAATATCATTTGTTATAAATACATATTTGTATAGTCTAATGATTAGGGAGATTTAAAGTAATTGAAATTATTTCTTAGGAAACTTTTATATTTAGTTATTATGCTTTTTATTATTAGTCTTATATCTTTTTTAGCAATTAATCTAGCTCCAAATTCTTTTTTTGCAAGTGGCGCTTTAAATCCAAATATTACTGAGGAAGCAGTAGCACAATTAAAAGCAATTTATGGTTTAGACAAACCTTTATATATGCAATTTTACTCATGGGTTATAGCTATAATTCAACTTGATTTTGGGATATCTTTTGCAAGTGGTTCTATGGTAAAAGATGAGATACTAACACGAATTCCAATAACTTTAACCATCAATATTATATCAATGCTTTTAATTTTTGTTTTATCTTTATATTTAGGAATAAAAGCAGCTTTAAGTAAAAATAGTTTTTTCGATAAATTCACAGGTCAATTGTCGCTTATTAGTTTTTCAATGCCCTCTTTTTATCTAGCACTTTTAGCTGTTTTAGTATTTTCAATAACTTTTGAAATTTTACCAATTGCAGGATTACACTCAGTTCCAGATGATGGAAGTTTATCTTATTATTTAGATTATGCATGGCATTTAATTTTACCAATTACAATTATTGTTTTTGGAGGAATTGGAAGCTTAACTTTATATATTCGTTCACTAACAATTGAAATTCTAAAATCAGATTACATATTTTTTGCACGCTCGCGTGGTTTAAACAATAAACAAATTTTAAAATATTATATTTTACCAAATTTATATCCTCCTGTTATTACACTTTTAGGACTATCTCTTCCTGGGATTATTGGAGGTTCAGTTATACTTGAAACTATTTTTTCAATAGATGGAATGGGTTTACTGTTTTTTCAAAGTGCCTTAAGCCATGATTATCCTGTGATAATGGGAATACTTATAATTGGAGCATTTTTAACACTAATTGGAAATATGATTGCTGATTTAATACTACTTAAATTAAATCCAAATTACGATGGTAAATAAAGAGCCTATTCCTTATGATTATAGGGCATTAATCACTTGGGGAGTAATTGCAAGTTTTTTATTTGCTTTTGCACAAAGTATTTTATCTTTTTCTATAATACTAGGTATTGTTTATATTCTTTTTTTAATTTCTTTTGGACTTTTTGTTGATTATAAATTAACAAAAAAACAAAACTTATTAGTAGAAATAAATAGTTTTACTTCGATGCAAATACTTATTTTTAAAATAACTATTAGTATTTTTGTATTCTTAAGTTTATTTAGTATTTTATCTTTAAAAATAAACGAGTATAGTTTTATTTATATTTTATGGATTTTTTTAATTGGTCTGTTTTCTTTAATTCTTTCATTTCTTACAAGTACAAAAATTTATGATATACATTCAAAAATATTAATCTTAACTTCTGTATTATTACTATTTTTATCACTGTTTTTTAGTTCAGAATTCATTAGTTTACTAAGTCAAATATTTTGTATTATAGAAATAGGTTTTGGATATATACTAATAGGTATATTAAAAAACAGTGAAAATAAAACTCAAAATTGATATAATTCCACTTCTAAAAAAAGGATGACTTTTGCAAATATTAAAAACAATTGAAGAATTACAAAGTATAAGAAAAACTATAACTTCAAATGTTGGTTTTGTTCCAACGATGGGAGCTTTACATGATGGTCATATTTCACTTATAAAAAAAGCACGAGCAGAAAATGAAATAGTTATCGTTTCTATATTTGTAAATCCTACTCAATTTCTTCCAGGTGAAGATTTGGATGCATATCCAAGAAAAGACGAAGCTGATAAAAAGATCTGTGAACTTTGCAAAGTCGATTACTTATTTATGCCTGAAATATCAACAATGTATTCAAAAGAAGAAGTTTCAATAAAAGCTCCAAATAAAAGCTATATTTTAGAAGGACTTACAAGACCTGGCCATTTTGATGGAGTTTTACAAGTTGTATTAAAACTATTTGGGATTACTCAACCTACAAATGCGTACTTTGGTAAGAAAGATGCACAGCAACTTTCCCTAATTACTCAAATGACTAAAGATTTATTTCTTCCAATTAATATAATTGCTTGTGAAATAGTAAGAGAAAATGATGGTTTAGCACTTAGTTCTAGGAATGTTTACTTAAACAGTAATCAAAGGCAAGAGGCTTTGCTGATTTCAAAATCGCTATATTCAGCTGGAGCATTAATAGCAAAAGGTGAATTAGATACAAATATTGTAAAAAATAAAATACTAGAAATTATGAAATCTTTAGATGTAGAATATGTAGCAATTGTAGATAGAGAATTTAACGAAATAAATAAAATTGAGTTAAAAAATACAATTATTTTAGTAGTAGCAAGATTTGGTAATACTAGGTTATTAGATAATATTTGGCTTTAAATTATAACTATTGTTTTACTAAACATTTAATCTTTTAGTGTTTTCACTAAAAGGTTTTTAAAGACTTTCCTATCTTCTTCATTTAAATTTGAAAAAACTTTATTCTCTTCTTCAATAACTGCTTTTAAAGAAATATCTAATATCTTTTCTCCTTTAAGTGTTAATTTCACTAGCTTACTTCTTTTATCTTTTGGATTAGAAACTCTTTGTATAAAAGTTTTTGCTTCAAGTTTTTTTAAAACTTTTGTCATTCCCCCAGAAGAGAATAGTAACCTTTCATATAACTTTGTAGGACTTAAAGTAAACTCATCACCACCAGACATTTTTAAAGAGCCTAATACATCTAACTCACTGTTTGAAATATCAAAATTTTCTTCTAAAATAAATGTAATATCTTTTAAAAGTTTTCCATATAACATATAAAATGGTACTGTTACATTTATAATTTCATGATAAGTATTTGGAGATTTTATTTTATGATTATTTATATCGTTGTCTAATTCTTCAATTTTCATGTATTAATTATACAGAAAAAGTTTCTAATTAACAAGTATCTTTCTAGTAAGATATTTTTAAGTTTTACTATGTTATCTTTTTAAACAAAATGAAATAAGGATTAAAAATGAATTTAAAAAAGTTAGCAATTTCAAGTGTATTATTAGTTTCAACTCTGTTTGCAGGGTCTTACAATGTAGATAAAAGTCATTCAGATGTAGGTTTCAAAGTTAAACACTTAATGATTTCAAATGTTAAAGGAAACTTTAATGAGTTTAAAGGATCATTTGAATATGACGAAAAAACAAAAACTTTAGTATCTTTAAATGGAGAGATTGAAGTATCTTCAATTAATACAGATAATGAAAAAAGAGATAAGCATTTAAGAGCTCCAGATTTATTTGATGCTGTCAAATTCCCATTAATTACATTTAAATTAACAAAAGTTGATGGTGACGATGTTTATGGTGATTTTACAATGAAAGGCGTTACAAAAAATATCAAGCTTGATTTTGACAATGGTGGAATTATTAAAGATCCATGGGGAAATGAAAGAGCAGGATTTGCTTTAAGTGGTAAAATTGATAGAACTGATTTTGGTATTACTTGGAATAAAATATTAGAAGCTGGTGGTGTTACAGTTGGAAATACTATTAAACTTGATATTGAAATTGAAGGTATCAAAGCTAAATAACTTCTTTTAAATAAAGAATAGATAAGCTCTATTCTTTATTTTATCTTATATTATTAGTTTTATGTTAAAATTGCATAAAAACTAAGGCAACAACTTTATATGAAATTTACTACACAAAATCCTGAAAAATCTTTACACTTAGTATCTTTAGGCTGTACAAAGAATCTTGTTGATTCTGAAATTATGCTAGGAAAACTAAAAGAGTATAAAATAAGCGATGATGCAACAAATGCAGATGTATTAATAGTTAATACATGTGGTTTTATTGACTCTGCAAAAGAAGAGAGTATTAATACTATTTTAGATTTGCATGATCAAAGAAAAGAAGAATCTGTTCTTGTAGTTGCAGGTTGTTTAACACAAAGATATCAAGAAGAGTTACAAAAAGAGATTCCTGAAGTTGATATTTTTACAGGTGTTGGAGATTATGATAAAATTGATGAACTTGTAAATGAAAAAAGAAGTGCTTTTACAAATCAAGTATTTTTAGCCTCTGATACAAATGAAAGAGTAATAACAGGCTCTTCATATCATGCATATGTGAAATTAAGTGAAGGATGTAATCAATCATGTTCATTCTGTGCAATTCCTAGCTTTAAAGGAAAACTACACTCAAGAACTCTTCAATCACTTGTAAAAGAGGTAAGTTCACTTGTAGCTAAAGGTTATACAGACTTTACTTTTATCTCACAAGACTCTTCATCATTTTTAAGAGATTTAGGTCATAAAGATGGGTTAGAACAACTAATAAGCGAGGTTGAAAAAGTTGCTGGAATTAAAACAGCTAGAATTTTATATCTTTATCCATCAACTACAACATTAGCTTTAATTGATAAAATTGCAGATTCAAAAATATTCCAAAACTATTTTGATATGCCTCTTCAACATATAACTCCATCAATGCTTAAAATCATGAAAAGAGGAAAAGGTGTTGAAAAATTAATTGAACTAATGGATCATATGAAATCAAAACCAAACTCTTTTGTAAGAACAACATTTATTGCAGGTCATCCAGGTGAAACGCAAGAAGACCATGATGCTTTATGTAAATATATTGAAGAGTATAAGTTCGATAGAGCAAATGTATTTTCTTACTCAACAGAAGAAGGAACAGCAGCTGCAAAATCTGATATGTTAATTGATCAAGAAACTATTGATAATAGAGCTGAAGAAATTGGCGAAATAATTGCAAAAACAACTCAGGAATCACTTGAAGCTGAGATTGGAAAAACTTTTGAAGTTTATATTGATGGTGAAAGTGATGAGCATGAGTTCTTATTAAGTGCTAGAAAAACTACTTGGGCTCCTGATATTGATGGAGAGATTTATATAAACGATAATGAACTATATGATGAGAATAACCCAGAGCAATTAGCTTTTGGAAAAATCTACACAGTAAGAGTTACTGAGCTTTCAGGTGATAAGTTATTAGCAACAGTAATTAAATAACTCAAAAGTCAATGAACTTAGATTTTTCGGCAATAAAAGAATCAAAAAATTTACTAGCATTTTCTGCTGGTATTGATTCTACTTCACTATTTTTTTTACTTCTAAAAGAAAATATTGATTTTGATATTGCAATTGTTAATTACAATGAAAGAGAAGAGTCAAAAGAAGAACTTCAATATGCAAAAGATTTAGCTTTAAAATATAATAAAAGAATCTTTTATAAAGAAGTTCAGTTAGAATCTAAATCTAACTTTGAAAAAACTGCAAGAGATATAAGATATAGATTTTTCAAAGATATTATTGAAAAAAATTCATATAATACTTTAATAACAGCACATCAATTAAATGATAAATTAGAATGGTTTTTAATGCAACTTAGTAAAGGAGCAGGACTAGTTGAACTTATTGGGTTTAAAGAGCTTGAAGAAAATGAACTTTACACTGCATTTAAACCCTTACTTGATATTTCAAAAGATGAGCTAGAAAACTTTCTAAAAGAGAACAATATTAAATACTTTATAGATAAAAGTAATTATGATGAGAAATACAAAAGAAACTATTTTAGACATAATTTTTCAGATAAGTTTTTAGATGAATATAAGCAAGGAGTAAAAAATTCTTTTAAATATTTGCAAAAAGATATTAACTCTTTAAATATTTCGAATAAAGCATTAAAAAAGATATATGAATTAGAAATATATAAAAACTCAAATGATGAAAATTTAAATATAAGAACTATAGATTTATCTTTAAAAAGAAGAGGTCTTTTAATATCTAAGCCACAAAGAAATGAAATTTTAAAACAAAAAGATATTACTATATCTGATAAGATTTGTATTAGTATTGAAAAAGATTTTATTTGGATAAGTCCAAAATCAAATGAGATTATGGATAAAAAATTTAAAGAGAGTTGCAGAATAAAAAGAATACCTAAAAATATTCGCTCTTATATAAAAGAAAAAAAGATTAATTTAGAAGACTTAGTGTTCTAAGAATCTTTTCATTTTCTTCATTTTTATTAACTCTAACCTAGATTCTTCTTTATGATTTTTTAGAAAGTTAATATTTTTAAAAAAAAGTTCTTGTAAATATTTTAAGTCTTCAAGTTCTAAATCAAAATCTTCAATGTTATTTTCTTCAAGATATTTTTTATGCCATCTAACTAAAGAATCAGCTTTTAAACTTGAATCTAAAGAATCAATATAAATTAATTCTTTAAGAGCTTTTACAGACCAGTCTCGTCTTTCCATGCGTCTATTAATCCTTGAGTTACTTTTATTACTTGATTTATAGAGTTAACATTATCATCAACTCCAGCAGAAAATAGTGTTTCAATTTGATATAAATATAAACCATCTAAGTAGTATGCTACTTCACCACCATCAAAATCAAGTACGTTTCTTAATTCATCAAATATAGCAATTGCTTTATTTATGTATGTGAATTTAGCTTCAATATTTCCATCATCAATTGCACTTTTTACGAAAGACAAGTATTTAATAACTCCTTCATAAAGCTTTAGTATTAAAGCATAAGGATCATCTGATACTGCATTTTGTTGATTGTAGGCTTCTATCCCCATATATTAGGTCTCCATTTGGTAATTGTATTCTGTAAGTATAGTATATATTTACTTAAATATATTTATCATAAGAATAAAATAATTTTCATTCTTATGATGATGCAGTCGATTGTTCTATCATTAATGATAAACCAGAAAAAGAAGATTCATATTGTGTAATAATCGCAGCATATTCACCAAATTGTGTAGATAATGCTGTATATTTAGCATCTAAGGCTTCTTGTGCTTCTTCAAGCTCTTTTTCTAAAGTATCTTCTCTTGTTTGCATTGAGGATTCATATAAACCAATTACACCATCTGTAAATCCCATATTATCAATTAAAGCTTTTAATTGTGTTCCAATACCTTCTTTATCTGCAGTACCAACAAATATACTTTTCATTAATTCAGGATCTTCATCTAATGCCTCATTAAAAACGGTAGAATCTAAAGATAACACACCATAACTATCTAATTCAAAACCATAATTAAATACAGATTTAGCAGAGTCTTCACCATAAGATCCAAATAACTTATCTTTAATTTGATTTACGATGTCTTTTAAAGCAGCTTTATCTTCAATGTCTGAATCTGATGAATAAACTTCATCATCTATTAATGTAACTAATTCATTATATTTAGATATAAATTCATTCATACTAGTTTCTACAGTTGTATTATCTTTTGAGATATTAATACTAGATTCACCTGTTTCAGTTGCAGTAATTTTTAAGCCATCTACTTCTAAACTATTTGATGAAACACTATATGAAACACCATCAACTGTTGCTTCCATATTTTGTGCAGTTAGTGTATGATTAGGTCTAATAGTTTCACCTGCATCATTAATTTCTTCTTTATTAAATCCTAGAATACCATCTGCCGCAGCAGCACCTTCAATTGTAAGTGCGTTATCAATACCAGATTCACTACTTTTTATAACTAGTCTAAAAGAATCTGAACCTACTTGTTCTAATGACGCATTGATATTCTCATTTGCATCAATTTCATCAGCTAGTTCTTGATAAGTTTTGCCTTCAGTAGTAAAAGTTTCTTCATTTATAATTAAATCCCCCATACCTTCAATCACAGTATCTTTTTCAGCTTCACTTAGTGAATTTGATTGATATACATCTTTTTGTGCTAAGTTAGTAATATTAACTGTCGTAATACCTGTATTTAATGCAGAAACATCTGGCGCATCAAAAGTAACTGAAGAACCTGAAGCAGTTGCTGATTTTTGATCAAATGCAGTTGCTCCACCTGTAACAAATAAATCAAAAACTTTTACAGCATCTAATAATTCATTAACTTTATCATCAATTGTAGCAAATACTTCTTTCTCATTTGCTATATTTCCTATACTAGTCTCAATTGGTTCAACCGTAGCTGCACTTTCTGCTGTTTTTAATTTATCAATTAATTCTTGATTTAAAGATGATGCTCCACTTGAACCTAATCCTAAAATACCATCAGCCATAATAGTTTCCTCCTATTAACTTTTTAATCCAAGTAATACTTGTAACATTTCATCAATTGCAGTTATGATTTTTGCATTTGCACTATAAGCAGCTTGAAATTTTATTAAATTTATCATTTCCTCATCAGAATCTACTTTTGTTAATTCATCATGAGCACTTTCTAAAGCTTGCTGAATACCTTCTTGAGTTGTTAATAAAAAATCATTACTCTCTTTATCCGAAGAAACATTTACTCTAATATCTTGAAAAAATTCTGATAAAGAACTTACAGAATTACTATCTGAATTTTGAGCTTCTCCTGTAAATGAAATATCTTTTTTCCATTGTAAAGTTCCTAAATAATCTAGGTCCTCTTGTTCTAAATCATTAACAATATTTTCATTAAAGGTTAAAGTCATTACACTTGAACCTGAAAATAAATTTAATTCATTTACTTCTGAAGAAAGATATTCTGTTCCAGTTTCATCAATAGAAATATCCCCATATATATAATCGTCTCCATCTTTTATGTAAGCATCAGTTAAATCACTTAAAGTTTGTGCAAAAGAGTCTAGCTTATCTTTATAATTTTGAATTTTATTATTATATGAAGTTGAATCAAGATTATCAAGTTGGGGTTTTAGTATTCCACTCTTAACAGAAATTTCACTATCATAAATTGAAAGAAAAGTTCTTGACTCTGCTTCACTACTGTAATCTTCATCTGCAAAATAATTAGTTCTTTCATCTATTGTTATAGAATTATCTGAAATATCCAAAGTTTGTTTAGTTACTGTAAGTCTACCTTCAAAACTTCCATCCAAACCATCGACTTTTGATTCAATTAATAAAAAATTATCTTGATTTGGATAAAGTGCATTTTTATCCCCATCTGCATCTGTTTCATAATTTCCATTATAAGCTTTAACTAAGCCACTTATTCCTGTTGTAGTATTGATTTTCTCAGCTAATATCCTGATATAATTACCAGAAGTAATTTCATCCTTATTACCATCTCCATCTAAATCAAAATCTGAAGTATCACCAATTTTAACAGAAACTTCAAACTCATTGTTTACCTTATAAGTGATAATATCATCAGCATCAAGATTTGTATTATCAATAATAGTTGAACCAGTATCATCAACATATTTATCTATTTGAGGAGTTTTTTCTTCTTCAATTTCTAAAGCTCTTACATTTGTACTATATCTAACTGCTGTTGTATCTGCAATTTTTAATTCATACTCGCCGTTTTCAATACTTACGTCAATATCAACATACATAGAAAGCTCTTTTTCTAGCTGATCTCTTTTATCTAAAAGATCATTTGAAGAAGAGCTAAATTGACTCATTTTTTCATTAACAAGGCCTATCTCTTGAAGAATATCATTTATTTTAACAACATTATAATTCAAGTCTTCTTTTTCTAAAGATTCTTGTTTTTCAATACCTGAATAAATATTTTGTAAAGATTCAACTAATGTGTTACCTTCATTTTGTAGAGTTGTTTTTGCAACTTCAGAGCTTGGATTAGTTCTTAAATTCTCAATAGATTGAAAATACCTATTTAAATCAGCGGAAAATCCACTAGTATCAGTTTCTTTAAATATTGACTCTACATTTGCTAATGTAGTAGATAATTTATCATATTCATTTAATTTTGAGTTTTCAGATAATATATTTTCATACATATATTGAGAAGTGATTCTATATGCCGAACTAGCATCAACACCACTACCCGTTACTCTACTATCCTTTTGTTCTAATTCACTAAGCTCAACAACTCTTTTTTTGTATCCAGGAGTATTCTCATTAGCAATATTATTTGATACGTTTTCAACTGCAACTTTTGCAGCATTTAGTCCAGACTGTGAAACATTTAATGTACCTAGCATTGAGACTCCTTTAGGATAAGATTTTCTATTATTACATTACAATTCTTAAAATTAGATTAAAATGGCCAAATTACTCTAAATATTTTTGTACCCCATGGTGTTTCTAAAATATCTGCTTCTTGACCTTCTTTATCGTATAGTACTTTTAAATTAGCCATTTGAGAAGAACTAACTGTATTATCTGAAGTTATATCATAAGGTCTAATAACACCACTAATAATAATTTCTTGTTTTTGTCCATCAATTAATAACTCTTTTGAACCTTTAATAAAATAATTACCATTTTGATAAGTTTGCTCAATAATTGCAGAAATCACAGTTTCAAAAGTCTCATCTAGTTGTGTTTTTACAGCACCTTTATCTGATGATGAACTATTAGTAGTAAAGCCAACACCTAAAGTGCCATTTAATTTATCTGCTAAGCTATTAACTGTACCACCTAAAACATTAGTTCCAGTTCCAGCTAATATACCACCACCTAAATCATTATCTCTTGTACTCGTTAATTCTCTTTTATTATTTGTATCAGCAGATAAAGATTCACTAATATTAATTTGAATTATATCACCCACTTGTAAGTCTTTTTTATCAGCAAATAAAGAAGCACCTTGCATAGAATATAAAGAACCCTTATTATTTTTTGGTGCTGGTGTTTTTTTGGGAATTTGAATTTTTGGTTTTGTAAAATTGATTTCTTGCTTAGGTAAGACACCACAGGCAGTAAATAAAAGAGTGATTGCTACTAATAATATACTATTTTTCATCTAATCTACTTTTTACTATATATTTAACATCAATTGCAATAATGATTTCATTAAGTGTATTTTTTATTAAAGCCATTGTTCCATACCTTACTTTTAGTGCATCTAGGTTTGTTTTTGGTTCACAAATTATTACAACTTTATTTTCAATAATTTTTACATGTTGAATATATTTTTGACCTATTAAATCAACTGCTTTTTCTATTTCAGTCAGAATTGCTTTTTCTAAACTTTTTTTGTATTTTTTTCTTTCCAAAGCTTCTAATTTTTCTGCTTTTTTTGTCTCAAGTTCAATTCTTTGTTTCTCTTCAAACTCTTCACTCATATGAAGATAGTAGCCACCAAACATAGCTAGCAAGACAGCTAAAGAAATGAACTTTATGATTTTTTGTTTTTTATTTCTTTTTACAGCTACTATCATAGTTCTATTTTATTACAAATGTTGTAAATAATATTTGCTTTATATTATTAGCTTTTACATCTTCATTATTAGATGTAACTTCATTAATAATACTATTAATTTCTTCTAAAAGTTCTTCTTTTAATAAAGCTTTTCCACCAACTGTTAATAGTTCTTCAGAACTTCTAGCACTAATTTGATTTATAACTACGTCAATAACTTCTGCTCTGTACTCTTCAATAATAGCAGCAATTGTAGGTTCAACACTTTTAACAGCAAAAGATAGTTTCATTAACTTTTCTTTTCCCTTGGCATTAGTAATATTTAAAACTAAATCATCAATATTTGCTTTAAATGTTTCTTTTGAGTCCCCTGCTTCCTCTTTTTTAACCATTTCTTGATTAACACCTGCATCTTTAGGAGAGAACATACCTTGAGAATACAAGAAGTAAGCTCCACCAGCAACTGCTAATAATAAAATTACAACTAAAGCAATTAGTACAATAATCATACCTTTTCCTCCACCTGAACTTTTTGTTTCTTCTGCATTTTCTTCTTCAGCCATTCTTATCCCTTTTTATTTTCTACTTTAAAGTTCTCAAGCATTAATGTTAATTTTGCTGCATTTGGAACACTTAAATATTTCATTAATAATGTTACATTTTTTTCTTTTAATTTTAAGATTATATCAAAAACATCTTCAATTCTTCCATCACTAATCATTTCATTAAAGATTGATGCAGAGACTTTTGGCTTCATTGAATTATAGATTTTTGCTGTTTTACTATTTACTGTTTCTGTCATATCTTGTAAAATTGTAAGGTTTTTATCATGTAAAGCTTGAATTTCAGCTTTCTCTTTTTTGATTTGATCGAGTATTCTTTCTAACTCTTTTTTTCTATCTTGATACTCTTTTTCTTTTTGATTATAAAAAGAGTTTAATTCTTTTTTTAATTCTTTTACTTCAATTCTTTGCTTTATTAGTGCACTGCTTGTTTCATCTGCACAAAACAATAAAGTAGAAAATAATAATAAAATAATTATTTTATTAAACAAATCATAACCCTTTATTCTGATATATATTTACTTTGAATATATTCATTAGCTTCTTCTTCTTCAGCAGCTAACATTCTTTTAATCGTTTCTTGTCTCTGCTCTTCTAAAATATAGCCAAACTGTTCTGTCTCTTTTTGTAATTCTACAATATCTTTAATTAGTAATTCTAATTCTTTATTAAAATTGTTTTTTTCAATCTCTAATTTAGATATATGTAATTTCATTGTATTTTTATGCATTTGTAAAACAGCAAAATCTGAAATAGCACCAAACTTTTGTACAGTAGCTGTATCCATTTGTGTTTTTGTGATTAATATTTCAGCGTCAATTCTTTCTATTTTTGAAAGTAATTGTCCTTTTTGCATAAGTCTTTGATCTGTTTGAGTTTTTTTTAAATTAAATAATTGCTCAATCATATTTAGTTACCAAAAACAAGTATTAAATCCCATAAATCTTTGGTATATGTTTCAATATTCTCTCCAATCCAGGGTAGAGAAATCAAGATAAATGCAGATACAAATACAACTTTTGGAACAAAACTAAGTGAAGCATCACTAACTTGGGTAACTGCTTGGAAAATAGAAATTACTAATCCAATTACCATACTAACAAGTAATGATGGTAATCCTAGTAAAAGTATTATTTTTACTGTGTTTTCTGCAATTCCAATTAAATCCACATTTAATCTTTGATTTTTATAGTAATTTCTAAAGTTTTATTATTTAATAGTTTTGATATTAACTCTGCAATATCATTAACATTTGAACTTTCAACTTCTACTTTTTGACTAACTGGTTCATTATTTGTAGTCGTTATTGGACTATCAATATTCGATAATGCATTTAAAATATCTTCTTCATTTAATGAATCAAGTTCTGAAAAATCGTTAGACATATCATCTCCTTGTATAGATTCTTCCAAAGTTATATTTTCCATTTCCATAAAATCTGATTGTTTTTTTTCTTCTTGGATTACATTCTGATCATAATCAGATTTAATATTATTTAGCCCAAAATCTTCTTCAAAATTAATCATTGAAGATAATTCATCTTTTGATAACTCTTTGTTTGAAGTATCTTCATCATTAGTTATAAGACCTTCTAGTTCATCTAGGTTTACATCTTCAATCTTATTTTCTTCTATTTCTTTATCTTCTTCATTCTTATGTTTTTTAGTATCATCATTTGCACTTGAAAGAAGTTGAGCTAATTCATCATCTAATTCTATATCAAAATCATCTTCTAAATCAGTATCTTTATCATTTTCATAAGCTTCATCTACAATATCAATTATTGAATTCTGAATATTTGGCTCTAAATCTTTTTGTTGTTCATGTTTTTTTAGAATATACTTAGGTATTTCTTTTAATGAATCTACTGATATATCTGCTATTCCATTATCTAATAAAAATTCTTCTTCAATACCATCTTTTGGACTAAGAAACTTTATTTTTTGAGAAATTGCATTTTTTTTAATAATTTTTTCATCATCAATTAAATAAATATCATTAGGATTTTCTTCAATAGTTGATTTTAACAACTCTAAATTAGTAATATCTTCTATTTTTGTATCACTATCTAATTTAAATTTTATATTTGCATGTTCTAAAGTTTCATGTATTTCTTTTTTAAAACTATTATTACCATAAATATAAATATTCAAATCAATGCCCTGTAACAAATTTTATTATAACGATTATACCTTTTTTTATTAAATTTACGATAAAATAATTAGAATTAAGCCTAAGGTATCATATTGAAGTTTTTTTTATTAGTATTATTTTTATTTTCATCTTTATACTCTCAAACCATAAAAGACATTTCTAATATTATTGGAATTAGAGATAACCAGCTTATTGGATATGGTTTAGTAGTTGGACTTGCAGGAACTGGTGATAAATCAAAGTTTACAATGCAATCCCTTCAAAACTTACTTAGAAATTCATACATAAAAATTCCTGCTGCTTCTATAAACTCTAAAAATATTGCAGCTGTTATGGTAACTGCAAATCTTCCAGCTTTCTCTAGACAAGGTGATAAAATAAAAATAAAAGTATCTACTATTGGTGATTCTAAATCTATTGATCATGGTGAACTTTTAATTACTCAATTAAAAGGTGTTGATGGAAAAGTTTATGCTCTTGCTCAAGGAACAATTGTAGCAAATGCTAATAATAAAACTACAGGTTTTATTTACCAAGGAGCAACGGTTGAGAATGAAATTGATTATAATTTACAAGAAGAGAATCATATTACTTTAAGTTTATACAAAAGTTCGGCTAAAAATGCAGATTTAATAGAAACCAAAATAAATAAAAAATTTGGAAGAAGATTAGCGTACGCAGTAGATACAAGATCTATTCGAGTAAATAAACCAGATGAAATATCTATTATAAAATTTATATCTATGATAGAGAATATTCCATTAAGTTCTGACTTTAAAAAGAAAATAATAATTGATATGAATAGAGAATCAATAATTGCAGGAGCTGATATAGAAATTTCTCCGGTTACAATTGCTAGAGATTCTTTTACAATTAGAATCAAAAAATCTCCTTTAAATGAACCACAATGGAACGATCCTAAATACAACAAAGGTGTTGATGTAGGTGATGATGTAACAATTGCTGATAAGCCTGCTGTTGATATTAATAATGCAATGATTAATACTAAAAGAACTCCAACAGTTTCAGATTTAGTAAGAGCCATGAAAGTTATGAAATTACCAATGACTGAAATAATTGATACTCTTAAAATGATAAAAGAAATGGGTGCCATTGATGTTGAATTTGAGATAAGAGGATAATATGGCAGAATTTTTAAGTCAAGATGAAATTGATGCACTATTAGATATTGCCGAACAAGGTGAAGATATTGATGACTCACCAATTGAAAAAGTTATATCAAAAGAAAAAAACTATTCTATTTATGATTTCAAAAAACCAAATCGTATTACACCTGAACAATTTAAAGCATTTTCTACGATTCATGATAAGATGCTTAGAGATTTTATTACGGATCTTTCAGCAATGCTACGAAAAATTGTTGATGTAAAACTTTATTCTATTGAGCAGATGACTTATGGAGAATTTATTCTTTCTATTCCACAAATTACTTCACTAAATACTCTTTCTATTAAACCTATGGAGGGAAGAATTGTAATTGAATGTAACCCAGGTATTTCTCATAAAATCATTGCTGAATTATTAGGCTCAGGTGCTGTTAATACAAGTGACAATTTAGATAGAGAATTAACAGAGATTGAAGTAGAGATTTTTGAACATTTTTATAAAATGTTTATAAAAAACCTTTATAAAACATGGGATGATATTTCAACATTAAACTTTAAAACTGAATCAAGAGATACTAATGCAAATGCAATTCAAATTATTTCAGATCATGAAATAGTATTACTTGTTGTTCTTGAAATCACAATTGATGAAGAGTCAGGTTTTTTATCTATTTGTTACCCTATTTCATATATTGAACCTCTTTTAAATAAAATAGTTGAAAAAGTTTTTTCAGAAGGTAAAAATAGAAAATCAAGTAGAAAAAAAGATATTAAAACATTAATATCTGGAGCTAAAATGAAAGTAGAGTCAATTATGGCGGAAACAGAATTAACAGCTGAAGATATTTTAAATTTAAAAGTTGATGATGTTATTGTTTTTAATAAAAATGCTACATCCTCATCAAATAAAGTTTATATAAATAAAAAAGAAAAATTTCTAGCCTTATCTGGAATTTCAAGTAATAGAAAAGCAATTCAAATAGAAGCTAACCTTGATAAAGAGAAATTAGAAACATTAGAAACATTAAGAGTTATGAGAGAGGAAAGATTAGTAAAAGCTGCAGAGAAGTCTAATAGTATTAAAAGACTTCTTGGTGAGCGAGAGCTTAAAAAGAAAAGTTAATTCTTTTTAATGCTCCATACTAATATTTCATCTGCGTACATTGGTACTACATTTTCATTTTTATATGTATAAGAAGATGGAACTACAAATTCTCTCTTTTCAAAACTTATAGTTTTTTTCTTTGGAGTTAACTCATATATTCTTTGCGCATTTAATGATACAAAATCATTTAACTTATCTAAACAATCATGTTTTTCAAATAGTTCAACTAAAACTTGTAAAGCAATTGGTGATGTAAATACTCCAGCTGCACAACCACAAGACTCTTTTTTATGCTTAGGGTGAGGAGCAGAATCACTTCCAAACATTAATTTTGGATGAGCTTTTAAAGCTGCAGATAATAAAGCACTTCTATCTTCAGGTCTTTTTGCAATTGGTTTACAAAATAAATGGGGTTTTAACATCCCACCAGCAACATCATCAAGTGTAATAAGTAAATGCTGTAATGTTACAGTTGCATGTAAATTGTCATACTTTTCAAGTAAATCTACAGCATCTTTTGTAGTAATATGCTCCATGATAATTTTTAAATCAGGGAATGCTTTTGCAATTGATTCATAAATTGGCATAAACTCTTTTTCTCTATCCATTACAAAACCATTTGTTTCACCATGAATACATAAAGGAATTCCTAATTCACTCATTGATTCTAAAGTTGGTCTTAAAACCTCAACATCCATAGAAGAAACGCCTGTTTCTGAATTTGTAGTAATTCCTGCAGGGTAAAGTTTAACAGCAATAATATCATCTTTAATATCTTTTAAAAACTCATAAGAATAATCTGCTTGAAAAAATAAAGTTACATGAGCATCAAAAATATCTTCTGCACATGCTTCTTTAATTCTTTCCTTATATGAAAGTAATGCTTCTTTTGTAGTAATTGGAGGTACTAAATTTGGCATTATTAATGCCCCTGTAAAAGTATTAGAAGTTAGTGGACCAACTAGTTTTAACATATCACCATCACGTAAGTGAAGGTGCATATCTAAAGGTTCATTAATCTCAAAAGTACTTAAATTACTCATTAAATAGCTTCCTCATTTTCTTCACCAGTTCTAATTCTAACAATTTTTTCAATATTAGATACGAATATTTTTCCATCTCCAATTTTTCCTGTCTTAGCAGAATCTGTAATTAATTTAATTATATTATCAACATCCTCTTCTGCAACAATTAATTCTAATTTAATTTTAGGAAGAAAATCAACAACATATTCAGCTCCTCTATATAATTCAGAGTGCCCTTGCTGTCTTCCGTAACCTTTTACATCAGATACTGTCATTCCTGTAATTCCAGCTTCTGTTAAGGCATCCTTTACATCTTCTAATTTAAATGGTTTTATTACTGCTTCGATTTTTTTCAAACTATATCCTTTTTAATTCTGTTTATTCTATCAAATTTTATATAAATTTATAACTTA
>NYWO01000116.1 GCA_002685075.1 Arcobacter sp. | reverse complement strand
CTCATATTTTGGTTGAACAGTTTCAACAGACCATTTGTTAGCTTTCATTAAATCTTCTTTTGATACTAAAGAGTTTTGAACTTTTACATCAAAGATATAATCAACAGCTTTATTTGGATCCCAAACTTTACCATCTAAGAATTTGTTGTATTCATCAACACCATCTTTTTTCCATGGGCTTGGAGGTAATTTATAATCAACTTCTTTTGCAACTTCTGCAAATAAATCTGGTCTATAAACTTTTTCAATTAATGCTTTCATATCAACTGGCTTGTCTAATTGTCCCCATCTATACATTTGAGTAACAAACCACATACCATGTGAGTAGAATGGATAAGCCGCATAGTTATTTGCAAATACATTAAACATAGGGTTTGCTGAATCTACACCTTTGTTATAAAGGAATGTTCCGCTCATTGACTTTCTTAATACATTTTTTGGAGCATTTACATAGTTTCTTTTAGCTAAGTATCCAATTGCTTCTTCTCTATTTTCCCAAGATTCATCTAACCATTTTTGAGCTTTAATAACTGCTCGCATAACTGCTTTTGTAGTTTCAGGGTTTTTCTTAACAAAATCAGCTCTTGCTTGTAAAACTTTTTCTGGATTATTATTCCAAATATCATAGTTTGTTACAAGTGCAGAACCTTTACCTTTAAGTACAATTCTTGAATTCCAAGGCTCACCAACACAGTAACCTTCAATATTACCAGCAATTAAATTTGATGGCATTGTTGGTGGTGGGAAAGGTTTGATCGTACAATCTTGATCAGGTCTAATTCCAGATGAAGCCATCCAGTATCTTAATTCATAGTTATGAGTAGAAACAGGATGAACCATACCAAAACTTAAAGGTTGATAGTTTTTACCCTCTTTTGCTCTTTTAGCATCAATATATTTTTTTAAAGATGCTGCAGTTACTGGTCTTTCAGTTTTATCTAAACCATACTTTTCCATCTCTTTTATAATATTATTACCATATGTAATTGCATTACCATTAAAGTCTAAAGATAATAAAGCTTGTAAATGGGCATTTCCATTGATTCCTAAAGTTGCAGCAATTGGCATACCTGCAAGTGCGTGTGAGAAGTCATATTCACCAGAAATTACTTTTTGTTGAATTCCAGGCCATCCACCACCTTCTTTTGCAACATGTACATCTAAACCTTCAGCTTTAAAGAAACCTTTCTCTTTTGCAATTACTAATGGTGCACAATCAGTTAATGCAATAAAACCTATTTTTAATTTTGTTTTCTCTGGAGCTGCTAATAATGTACTTGCAACAATAGATACACCTAACCCAATTTTTAGAACCTGCTTAATCATCTTTTCTCCTTTTGATTAACGTCAATGTTTTTCATCTTCAATAGTAACACAGTGAAAATAAAAAAGATACAATTTAATGGATATTTTTTATACATTTAATCTTAATATTACATTAAATTTAATTTATCATTTCTTTAAAATAGATTTTTTCTAGTTTTATATTTTCTATTTTAAGTTTTTAACTTAATATTTCATAAATTTTTAGACAGATAGTATTTATATTATTCAATTGGATATAAATTATACATATATAAAAGATGATTTGTAACTATGAACTATATAATAAACTTATAATTACATTAAAGGAATAAAATGGCAGGATTAAGAGATTTAAAAGGTCAAGGACATGCACCAACATTGTTTATGGCTTTTTTATACTTTGATATGAGTTTTATGGTTTGGACAATGTTAGGTCCATTAAGTACAGAGATTAGTGAAGCATTAGCTTTAACAGGTCATATAATGACAGCAAGTGAAAAAGCTACCTTACTTTCACTTCCAATTCTTTCAGGTGCAATATTAAGAGTTCTATTAGGATTTGGTGTTGATAAATTAGGAGCTAAGATAACAGCACTTATTTCACAAACTATTGTAATTGCTGCACTATTAACAGCATATTTATTAGGAAATGAAATCTCTTATAATCAATTATTAATTGTGGCACTTGGTCTTGGTTTTGCTGGTGCATCATTTGCAGTTGCACTTCCACAAGCTGGTCAATGGTATCCACCAAAATTACAAGGTGTTGTTTTAGGAATTGCAGGTGCTGGTAATATTGGTGTGGTAATTGACTTCTTATTTGCTCCAAAGATTGCAGAAATCTGGGGATGGGAATCTGTATTTGGAGTTGGAGCATTTATGGCTATTATCGTTTTAATTGCCTATTTCTTCCTTGCACAAGATGCACCAGAAGATGTATATAAAAAGAATCCAAAGAAATTAAAAGACTATGGTAAACTTTTAAAAGATAAAGATACATGGTGGTTTTGTCTATTTTATGCTGTTTCATTTGGTGGTTTTGTAGGATTTGCCGGATATATGAAAGTTTATCTAATGAATACCTATCAAGTTGATATGTCAGCCTTTGGACTTGATGTATTAGATGAAGGAAATGTAAAAGTAATTGCAGGATATTTTGGGGCTTTATGTATTTTTGCAGGTGCTGTTTTAAGACCAGTTGGTGGAGCAATTGCTGATAAAATTGGTGGAATTAGATCTTTATACTATTTTTATGGAACAGTAGCCCTATTGGCAATAATTAATGCAACTATTGCTCTACCATTTGCAGTTGCAATTTTAGTATTATTCTTAATTATGGCAAATCTTGGTATGGCAAATGGAGCTGTGTTCCAATTAGTTCCTCAAAGATTTGGTAAAGATATTGGTATTATGACAGGAATTGTAGGATGTGCAGGAGGACTTGGTGGTACTGCTTTAATACAAACATTAGGTTGGTCAAAAGGTGTATTTGATGGATATACAGCTGGATTCTTAATCTTTGCTCTTGTTGTATTTATTGCAATTTCAGGTATTTCACTTGTTAAAACAAGATGGAGAACTACTTGGGGAGTTAGTGCTGGTGGTAGAATATAAAAAGAGCTTGGGCTCTTTTTATATTTAAATTAAGACTCTTAAAAAGAATTTTAATTTAGATATATATTAAATATATAAAAAAGGCAAAGATTTGAGTAAAAACAATATTAAAACTTCTGGATTTTCACTTGCAAAAAGAGAAGAAATTATTGGTGATGATTACTATGAAATTAAACAATTAAATGACCTTACTATTGCTGTTCTTTGTGATGGAGTAGGCTCAGCTGAAGAAGGTGCACAAGCAGCAAAAAAAGTTGCACAACATATTGTTACAAATTTTAAAAATATTCCAAAAACTTGGAGTATTGAAAAAGCTTTAAAAACTTTTATTAGTTCAATTAATTCAATTTTATATGCTCAATCAATACAAGATTATGAGCGACCTGAACTTGTAACTACGGTAACAGTCGCAGTTATAAAAGGAAATAGACTTTATGGAGCAAATGTTGGGGATAGTAGAATTTATTTATATAGAAATAAAGATTTATCTCAACTTTCACACGATCACAATGAAGAAGGAATGGATAGTGTATTAACTGATGCTGTTGGTATTGATAAAGATATAGAAATATTCTACTTTGAAAATAATATTCAAAAAGATGACAGAATTTTACTTTGTAGTGATGGTCTTTATTCTGTTATGAGTGAAAATTTGATTATAAAACATCTAGAGAATGGAGCATATAGCCTTGTAAAAAAAGCAAGTTCTTTAATGGAAGATAATCTTCCTGATGATACAAGTGCTGTTGTTTTGGAAGTTAATGATACAGATGAAATAGAAAAAATGAAAAATCTAGATTTAAGTATTCCTAAAAAACTTAAAAAAGGTGATATTGTTGATGGATATAAACTTACCTTATCTTTAATACAAAATGATAGAACATGGGTTTGTAAAAAAGATGAAGAAGAGTATGTGATAAAATTCGCACCCTATGAAGCTTTGGAAAATGAGGATATTTTAGATTTATATATAAAAGAAGTCTGGAATGCGAAAAGATTAAAAGCTGGTTTTTTCCCTAACTGTGAGGTTCCTAAAAATAGAACTGCTCGATATTATATAATGAAAAAACTAGATGGAATCACTTTAAAACAGTATCTTAAAAAAAGAACTTTATCTATTGATGATGCGATTACACTTACAAAAACTCTTTTATCAATGACTCAGTATCTATTAAAATATAACTTAGTTCATGGAGATATAAAACCTGAAAATATTATAGTAATGCAAAGAGATGATAAAAGGATCTTTAAAGTTATTGATTTTGGTTCTATTACAGAAATATTCTCTCTTGTCAACAAAGCAGGAACAGCTTCATATTTAGCACCTGAAAGATTTAAGGAAGCAGCAATAAATGAAAAGACTGAAATTTATTCAATTGGAGTTACCTTATATGAAGCACTTACAAAAGAGTTTCCTTATGGAGAAATTGAGCCTTTTCAAAACCCTAGTTTTAAAAATATAAAATTGCCTCAAAAATATAATAAAAATATCCCTGAATGGTTAGAAAATATTATTTTAAGATCAACTTGTGCTGATGATGAACTTCGATATTCAAACTATTCATTAATGAAGTATGAACTAGACAATCCAAATAAAGTACCAGCATTTTTTAATAAAAACACACCCTTATTAGAAAGGAACCCTTTAAAAGTTTATAAATTTGGTTTTTATTTTCTTTTGATTTTTAATTTTATTTTGCTAATGAAATTACTGTAATAAGTATAAAATCTATACATTAATTTCTTAACTTTACATTAATTTACAGTATACTTATGAATATAAATTAAACATAGTAATAAGTTAAGGTTAAAAAATGATAAAGTCAGTGTGTGGGTATTGTGGTGTTGGATGTGGTCTAGAATTTGAAGAAAATAAACTAATTGGAGATGTAGTTTATCCAACAAATGAAGGAAAACTTTGCTCAAAAGGTATTTCTGAATTAATAAGTATTCAAACACCAACAAGATTATTAAGACCTCATATTAGAGAAGATATAAGTGATCAATATAAAGTAACTTCTTGGGAAAATGCAATATCTGCAGTTGCAGAAAAAATTAAAAAAACTTCAAAAGAAAAGATTGGTTTTTATCTATCAGGACAACTTCTAACGGAAGATTACTATATTGCAAATAAATTAGGTAAAGGTTTTATTGGCACAAATAATGTTGATACAAACAGTAGAACTTGTATGTCAAGTGCTGTAAGTGCACATAAAAAAGCTTTTGGTATTGATTATGTTCCTGTTAGAATGGAAGATGTGCATAAAGCAGACTTACTTATTTTAGCTGGTGCAAATACTGCTGAAGCCCATGTTGTATTTCACAATAGAATAAAAAAAGCAAAAAAAGCTGGTTTAAAAATTGTAGTTATTGATCCTAGATTTACAGATACTGCAAAAATTGCAGATTTACATCTTCCTTTAAAACCTAATAGCGATATAGATTTTTTTAACTTACTTTCAAAAAGAATAATTGATGAAGGACTTGTTGATGAAGAGTTTGTAAAAACACATGTTAATAATTATGAACTATTAACTAATAAGTTTAAAAGAATTCCTGTAACAAAAATGCTAAAAAGAACAGGTTTAACAAAAGAGCAATTTGAAGAGTTCTGGCTTTTATATAAAAATAATGAAAATATTATATCAGCATGGACAATGGGTTTAAATCAATCTTCACAAGGAGTTGATAAAAATCTTGCATTAATAAATACACATCTTTTAACTGGGAAAATATTTAAAGATGGAAATGGACCTTTTTCTCTAACAGGACAACCAAATGCAATGGGTGGAAGAGAAGTTGGTGGACTTTCAACTATGCTTGCAGTTCATTTAGGTTTTGATGCAGAGTCTATCAAAAAAGTTTCCAAATTTTGGAATACAAAAAAAATTGATAAAAAGCCAGGTCTTACTGCAACACAAATGCTAAGTGCAAATTTAGATATCTTAATTATTTGTCATACTGACCCAGTTTACCATTTACCAAATAGAAATAAAGTTGAGAAGTTAATTCAAAAAATTCCAATGGTAGTTGAGTTGAATGCTTATGAAAACTCAGAGACTTCAAACTTTGCTCATATAAAACTTCCTGCTGCTCCTTGGGGTGAAAAAGAAGGAACGCAAACAAACTTAGATAGAACAGTTACAAAACAAGAAAAGTTAACAAGGTCTTCAATTGATTGTAAGGCAGATTGGGAGATTTTTCAACTTCTAGCACAAGAGTTAGGCTTTTCAAAAGAGTTTAATTATTCATGTAGTCAAGATATTTTTGAGGAGTTTCAAGAAATGACAAAGTTAAACCCTCATTTAAATATGAGTGAAACTTCATATAAAAAACTAAGAGAAGAACCTTTTATTTGGGGAGAAAAAATCAGAAAAGAAAAAGAGTTTTTTACAGAAAATAAAAAAGCTAATCTTCACTTTGTTCAAAATAAACTTCTTAGTGAAAAAACAAATTTAAAATATCCTTTCATACTTTTAACAGGTCGAACAAGAGATCAATGGCATAGTGGAACAAAAACAAATCTTCCAAGAACTCTTTTAAAATTCAAAGAATTAAACTTTTGTGAAATTCATCCTAAAAATGCAAAAGCATTAAATCTTAAAGATGGTGATTTTATTAAAATTTCTTCTCTTAGAGGAGAGATAGAATCAAAAGCTATAATAACAGATAAAATTAAAGAAGATACAATTTTTATTCCCGTAAGTCATAGAGAAATAAACTACTTAACAAATGATTTATTAGATAAAGAATCACTTCAGCCTGATTATAATCATTCAGCAGTAAAAATTGAAAAAATTCTATAAAACTTAATTTTACATAAAATTTAAACTATAAAATATCAATATGTCTATTTTTTATATAGTTTAACTTTAAATTTACATAAATTTATAGCTAAACTTACAAATATAATATATTTGGAGATAGACTATGAAAGTTTTAGAAGAAGCACATAATTTAAGAAATAAGAAAATCAACAAAATTGAAAAGATGAAATCAGAACAAAATCCTATGGATTTTATTAAATCTTTTGAAGAATTTTGTAAAGGAGAGTATGAAGAAACTGTAACAGACTCTCACACAAAACACTTCTTAAAATGTCTGGGATTATATGACAAAGGAACAAGTGATACTTTTGTAATTAGAATTAGAATTCCAGGTGGACAATTATCAGTTGAACAAGCTTTAAAACTTTCAGAATGTTCAAAAAAATATGGAAATGATTATATAGATATTACAACAAGAGGACAAGTTGAATTTAGATATTTAAAGTTCAATGAACTTCCTGAATTACTTAAAGAGTTAGACTCGGTAGGAATAACTGCTATTCAGTGTGCAGGTGATAACTTTAGAGGTGTAGTAACATCTCCTTTTGACTCATATTCTAAAACATCTCCAATAGAAACTATGCCATTACTTCAAGAAATCCAATCAGTATTTTACAAACAAGAGGCTTGGATGGGAAATCTTCCTAGAAAATTTAATATTGCAATATTAGGTGATAGTATAAATACATGTAATATTTTTGGTAATGACTGTGCTTTTGCATTAGCAAAAAAAGATGGAGAGTTTGGATTTAACTTATACCTAGGTGGTAAAGTTGGAATTCAAGCTAGAGATTTAAATCTTTTTGTTAAACCAAATCAAGTAAAAGAAGTATTCTCATCTGTAATTTCTTTATATAAAGAGTATGGATTTAGAGATAATAGAAATAAAAATAGATTAACTTTCCTTTTAGATGCAGTAAGTTTAGAAGAGTTTGCAAAGGCAATTAAAGAGTATTCAAAACTTCCTTTAAGCAATGCAGGTGAGCTACTAGTAAAAGATGAATTTATACTTGATGATTCTTCAACAATTGAGTTAAAGAATAATAAAAGTGCTATTCACTTTAGTATTCCATCAGGAATATTTTGTGGAAGTGACTTAAAAGAAGCTGCATTATTAGCGCAAAAATATGATGGAGTTATTAGATTAACGTATGAGCAAAGTTTTTATATAATTACAGATAAAGAGAATATTGAAGATATAAAACAATCACCTCTTTATACAAAATATGACTCATATCATAATATTTACTTCAATAACCAAATTGCATGTGCTGGAAAAAATGAGTGTTCATTTGGAGTAATTCTTGGGAAACCAGATGCAATTGAAATGGCTCATTATTTAAATACAAACGTACCAATTCAAGATGGAAAAGTTAGAATGTACTGGTCTGCATGTCCTAAAGGATGTGGTATTCATGGTGTTGCTGATATTGGATTTGAGGGTGCAAAAGCTAAAGATGAAGAAGGAAATTCATGTTATGGTGTTAAAGTTTTTATTGGTGGAAAAGCAGCCTCTTCTATTTTAGAAGCTAGACAATTAACAAAAGCTGTACCAATACCAAAAGCACAAGAATTAGTAGGGGAACTTATCTCTATTTATAAAAATGAAAAAGAAGAGAATGAAACTTTTGAAAGTTTTGATACAAGAGTTTTATCACATTTAGAAATAGAAGAAATTCAAACAAGAATTGGTCTTTAATCATGAGTGCAAACGAAACAACTCCATTAGAAGACTTTATAAATCATAAAGCAGATACTAATATGCAATGTGGAAATTATAGTATTGATATTCCTAAACCTAAAGAAGGGGAACAATATAGATTCCATTTTGATGCAACTGCATGTGTTGGTTGTCATTGTTGTGAAGTTGCATGTAATGAACAAAATGGAAATAGCGCAGATATTAAATGGAGAAGAGTTGGGGAAACTCAAAGTGGAGTTTTTCCAAATGTTTCAAATCACTTTAACTCAATGTCATGTAATCACTGTGTTGATCCTGAGTGTTTAAAAGGCTGTCCTACAGAATCATATATAAAATTTGATAATGGTATTGTTTTCCATGATGATGATACATGTATTGGATGTCAATACTGTACTTGGAACTGTCCTTATGAAGTGCCAGTTTTTAATGAAGATAGAGGAATAGTTACAAAATGTCATATGTGTCATGAAAAGCTAGATGTTGGTCAAACTCCTGCATGTGTACAAGCCTGTCCAGCAGGTGCAATTGCTATTGAAATAGTAAATGTAAAAGATTGGGTAGAAAAAGATATGGCCGAGCAAGGTGTTGCACCTCATCTTCCAAATATTGAGATTACTAAACCAACAACAAGATATACAATAGATGAAGATGAGAAAAATGCAAAAGTTACCCCTGCAGATAATCATATAATTAAACCAAACCATTCAGAATGGCCTTTAGTATTTATGACTATTTTAACTCAAATATCTGTAGGTGGTTTTGCTACATTAGTTTTAGGTGAGTTTATAAATCTACTTGGATTTAATTTAGCAATGCCAAATATATGGATGATAATTGCAGTATTTATACCTGCTGCTATTGGATTACCTTTATCAGCATTACACTTAGGACGTCCAGGACTTGCATATACTGCAATGAAGAATATAAAAACATCATGGTTAAGTAGAGAGGCTTTAGCACTTGGTGTTTATGCAGGTGGTCTTACACTTCTTATAGCTATATTCTTTTTTGAGTTCAATCAAACTTTTAGGTTTATAGTTGAACTTGGTGTTCTTACTACTGGGATATATGGTATTTATGCTCAATCTATGATTTATAGAATTAAAGCAAGACCTTCTTGGAATAAAAAAGAAACAACAAAAATATTCTTCTATGTATCATATATAGGAATATTGTTAATTACTTTAATTTTAGCTTTAAATGAACAATATACAACTGCTGGAGTTGTATTACCATTTGCACTATTTTTTGGATACTTTCAATTTGAAGAGTTTACTAAACAAAAAAACTTTTATACAAATTTAGAAGAAAAAGATGATAATTTCTACCAATTAAATAAAACAAAGATTTTATATGAAGATAACTTTGCTAAGTATAATGAATATAGAGAAAGGTCTTTAAGTATTGGGGCATTAGCTTTACCTCTACTTGCTATGTTATTACTTGCAAGTGGGAGTTATTCAAGTACTATTTTGGTTTTAGGTTTAAGTATTATTATTTCATTTTCAAGTGAAATAATATCTAGACTTTTATTTTATAAAACAGCAGTTGCTTTAGGTCTTGCTGGGAATTTCTTCGCTGGGAATCAAAGGGGTTAGTATGTTAGAAAAAATTAAGAACTTTAATGTAAAAGATTTTTTAGGACTAGATATCAAAAATGATAAATATGCCCTTGTTGATGATAAAGTATTTGGTAAAGTAGCAAAACAAAAAGCTCCCAATAAATGGGTTCGTTCAACTTGTGGATATTGTGGAGTTGGATGTGGTTTATATATTGGAGTTAAAGATGGAATTCCTACTTATACTAAAGGAGATCCAGCTCATCCTGTAAACAAAGGAACACTTTGTCCAAAAGGTTTGTCTGAGCATGAAATGGTTCAAAGTTCTAATAGATATACAACACCAATGATTAGAAAAAATGGACAGTTAGTAGAATCTACTTGGGATGAAGTATTTAAAACTACTAGTGATAAGTTTAAAGAGATACAAAAGAAACATGGAAATGGTGCTGTTTCAGTTGTATCAACAGGACAATTACTGAGTGAAGAGTTTTATACTCTAGGAAAATTTGTACAATTAGGTCTTAAAACAAATAACTATGATGGTAATACAACACTTTGTATGGCAAGTGCAGTTATGGGATATAAACAAACATTTGGTTCAGATGGTCCTGTTGGATGTTATGAAGACTTCTCATATGCTGATACTATTATGTTAATTGGTGCAAATATCGCAGATAACCACCCTATTTTAAAATTACATATTGCTAAAAATAAAAAGATTACGGGTAAAAAACCTAAGATTATTGTAATCGACCCTAGATTTTCAAAGACTGCTAAGATGGCAGATATGTTTGTACCTATAAAACCTAGAAGTGATTTAGCACTTATGAATGGACTTTGTTACATCATATTAGAGCAAGGTTGGGAAGATGAGAAGTTTATATCTGATAGAACTACGGGCTTTAAAGAGTTTAGAAAACATATAATGGCCAATTATACTCCACAAGAAGTTGCAATTACTACAGGTATTGATGTAAAAGATTTATATGAATTAGCACGAGTTTATGCTAAATCAAGTGCAGCAATGTCTGCTTGGACTATGGGAGTAAATCAAAGTAGTTTAGGAACTGATACTGTAAGTGCTATTTGTAATTTGGCCCTTATTACTGGAAATCTTGGAAGAAAAGGAGCAACTGCTCTTTCAATTACGGGACAATGTAATGCAATGGGTACAAGAGAGACTGGATTTACTTCTTCAATTCCTGGATATAGAAACTTTGCAAGCTCTTATGATAGAGAAGAGTATGCAACACTTGTAAACGTTCCAGTAGAAGATGTACCAACAGCACGTGGGTATTCATATCCACAAATTATTGATGCAATTGAAGCGGGTGAAATAAAAGCCTTATGGTTAGTAGCTACTAATCCACTAGTGTCTTTCCCTGACCAAAAGAAACTAAGACGTGCTTTAAATAAACTTGAACTTCTTGTAGTTCAAGATGCCTTTAAAAGTGAAACAGCATTTAAATCAGATGTTGTTTTTAGTGCAGCAACTTGGAGTGAAAAAGAAGGAACTTATACAAATAGCGAGCGACGATGTAATAGAGCTAGAAAAGCAGTTGAACCACTTGGAGTTACAAAAAGTGATTTTGATATTGTTCTAGAGTTTTCTAAATATTTTGAAGGTGTAAATGAAAGACTATTCCCAAATTGGAAGAAACCTATTGATGCCTTTAATGAGTGGAAAAAAGTAAGTGCTGGAAGACTTTGTGATTATACGGGTATGACTTATGAGTTAATTGAAGAACTTGGAGGAATCCAATGGCCATGTAATGAAGCTAATCCAAAAGGAACACCAAGATTATACAGTGTTGATATGCCTTGTCCAACAGCAGATGGAAAAGCAAAACTATTAGCACTTGATTGGCTTCCAATGAGTGAACCTCAAAACGCTTCTTTCCCCCTTATTTTAAATACAGGACGAACAGTTGAGCAGTGGCATACAAGAACTAAAACAAAAACTATCTCAATACTAAATGATTTAGCACCAGAAGCATGGATTGAGATTAATCCAGAAGACGCAAAAAAACTAGAAGTTAAAAGCGGTGATAGACTTGATATCTCTTCAATTAGAGGAAGAATCAAAGATATAATTGTAAGAGAATCACAAAACGTAAGAGTAGGAAATATATTCGTACCCTTCCACTATAACGAACAGTTAATAAACACTATCACAAAAGCGGAGTTTGACCCTAAGTCTTTTGAACCAAACTATAAACAATGTGCAGTGCAACTTCATAGTATTAAAGTCCCTGATGGAATTAAGTTTATTGAAGAAGAAATAGTAGGAGAGTTAGAGCATGTTGTAGTTAAAAATGAAGAAGTTTTTGAAAGTGAACTGATTAAAGAAAAAGAGATTTGTAACTAATCTTTTTTTCTTTCTTAAATATTCTAGTTTTACAAAATACACGTTCTATGTCTTTTAATAATGTATTTAAATATTAATTAGATATAGTATCCCTTGAATAAACATTTAGAAGTTACAAGGATTATCGATGTTCCTATGGGATAAACTTAAAGATTTAATAAATTGGGCAATTTCCAACTTTTGGAACTTGTTTAGTTTTATAGGTGTAATTGCAACAATATATGTAGGTTTCTTTTATGTACCTGATTATGTAAAAGATATAACTATTAGTAAACAAAATTCTGCCCATAGCGAGTTGGTATCTGACATTCAAGAATTGGTATTTTATGAGCAACCGATAACATTAAAAGACATTGAATCTATAATAACAGGAAAAGAACTTTCCTACTCAATTGTATATAAATTTACGTCTACGGAATTATTGAACCAAATACAGAATGAATTTTTGAAAAATAAATTTATTCCTTTAGAAAAAAGAAATGTATTAATCCAAAATATAAAAGAATTACGAAAACAATATAAAGAACCTAATACTCCTATTTCTAAACCCAGTAATGATTATGAGCTTATTTCTATTGTGGGAAGTGTCATATCCTTAATATTTGCCTTATTAGCAATAATTAGTATATTTGTGAAGAATAAAGATGATAAAGAGATAGAAGTAGATATTTCATCATCAGAAAACTCAAATAATTATGTAATGAACTCTCATAGTCAGAATATTCATGCGGCATATGAATTTGAAAATATGGTGGGTAAAGTTCTTGATGAATTATCGATACTAAAGAAGAATAGTGAATTATCTTCAAATCGAAGTATTGATTTTATAGCAGAGGTTAATGGTAAAGAGTTAGTTGTTGAGGTTAAAGCTTATAAAAATTTGTTAGGTCTTGGAACAGCTCGGGAGTTTTTATATTTAGCTAATAGTTTAGATAAGGGTGGTATTTTAGTTGCTAAGTCGGGAGTTACCAAAAGAACACAGCAACTAATTGATGAGCACAATGATCTTTCATGCAATCAAAAAATATTTATCATTTCAGGTGATACTAGACAAGAAATTAAAGAAGCTTTACAAAGAGCTCTAATGTAACTTCTAACAAGTCACTTCATCAAAGAAAAAGAGATTTATAATTAATCTCTTTTTCTTTTAAAATCATACTTAAAAAGTAATTTTATTTATTTGAACATCAAACACTCATACTAGGAACCTTCAAAACACAAAATCATATATAAAGTTAGAAATATTACTTCAATTATTTTCAAAGAGAAAACAGCCCGTTAATATACCATTAATACAAGATTCATAAACGATTAAAACACCCATGTCATACTTTCACTGTAACAAATAAAAAACTATATAAAAGGTTATAAAATGAAAACAAAATTATTAGTAGCAACA
Source organism: Arcobacter sp. (assembly GCA_002685075.1). Classification (GTDB taxonomy): domain Bacteria; phylum Campylobacterota; class Campylobacteria; order Campylobacterales; family Arcobacteraceae; genus Poseidonibacter. The sequence continues at coordinate 36,569 of NYWO01000116.1, read as the reverse complement.
GCTTTAACAGCAGTTTTAAGTACAGGTCTTTATGCATCATGCAATGGTCAAGGTATGATGAAAAAAGGAATGGATAAAGGAAATAATTCTTGTGCAATGAAAAGTGGAAAACACATGATGAAAAAAGGTCATCACAAAGCACAAAAAGGACCAATGTCACTATTAAGAAAACTAAACTTAACGCAAGATCAACAAAACCAAATCCGCAATATCAAACAAGATTTAATGAAAAATAGAGTTACTCCAAATGTAGCATTTACAAATAATTCATTTGATAAAGCAAAATTCATAGAAATAATGAAACAAAAAAGAGATAATAAGATTGAACTTAAAGCTGAAATGATGGATAGAGTTTATAAAGTTTTAACTCCAAAACAAAAAGAACAGTTTAAAGTATTAATGGATTTAAAAAAAGAAAAAAGAATGTCAATGATGAATAAAAAGTAGTTAAGATATCAATCTTAACTACTCCCTACTTTAATCTATAACCAGTTCCAGAGACATTGACAACATACTCTTGACCTATTTTTTTTCTTAAGTCTCTAACCACACTTCTTATTGCAGCTAAACTCATTGAATCACTTCCCCACATTTTACTCTCTATTTCTTCATAAGTTATTGTCTTATTCATATCAACATAAAGAAGAGTTAAAAGTTCTGTTTCTTTTTTATTTAAATGTATCTCATTTTTTTCTACAAGTGCTATATGCTTATCTAAATCAATACTAACATTAGAAGATAGAGTAAATACTTTTGGTACTTCTTCATCAAACTTTTTTAAGTAAGCTTCAAACGCTTCAAAAAGCTCATCTTCAGTAACTGGTTTGATTATATATCTATCTACTCCATTATGAATTGCATTTATTAAAAGGTCTGTATCTGTATGTGCAGATACAATCATCGTATATGAAGTACTTGACCTTTTTTTAAGCTCTTCTATAAGTTCAAAACCTGTCATATTTGGCATTTTTAAATCTGTCATTACAATATCAGGAAGATGCTCTTCATACTTATCTATTGCTTCATATCCATCCATTGCTGTATATACTTCTTTGAAGAAAAACTTTAACATTGAAGCAATATTATTTCTTATAATTAATTCATCTTCTACTAATAATATAGTTTTTTCTTTAAGCCTTTTTAATGTTTCCACAACTTTCCTCCTTTTTAAATGGAATTGAGATAATAAAAGTCACTCCCTTATCAATATTTTTAACTTTTAGACTTCCTTTCATATGCTTATGGATAATCTCTTTTGAAATATAAAGACCAATACCTGTTCCATGACCTTCTTTAGTTGTAAAATATGGTTCAAATACTTTATCAATTATTTCTTCTTTTATTCCTCCGCCATTATCTTTTATTTCACAATAAATATTATCTTTATCTAAATTCAAATAGATATCAATTTTTGGATTGATTATTTCTCTTTCTATAAGTACGTCTTTAGCATTTGAGATTATATTTAGTACAACTTGTGAAAATTCATTTGCATAACCATAAGCTGTTATAACTGTTTTTGAATGTATTTGAAGATTTATATTTTGATTTTCTAAAGAGGCTTTTAAAATATGATAAGCTTTTTTCACCTCATCTTTTAAATTAAAATACTCTTTTTCTCTATTTGGTTTAAAAAAGGTTCTAAAATCATCTATAGTTTCAGACATATATTTTAACTGCTCATTTGCCTCTTTCATTCTATCATCTAAAAAACCTTTATCAACACCTTGTGAAATTGCTGTCCATTTTATATTCATCATAATAGCACTTACTGCACTAATAGGCTGTCTCCATTGATGCGCTATATTTCCTATCATTTCACCTAGTGCTGCTAGTTTTGATTGTTGTATAAGAAGATTTTCTTTTTCTCTTTGTTTATCAACTTCTTCTTTTACTTTCTTATGTAAAGTTTTATTAAAAGTATCAAGCTCTTTTACTTTTAATTCTAAGGATTCATTTAGTCTAGAAATCTTTTTTTCATCTTTTCTTTTTATATTAAGATAAATAATAAAACTAATTAATACCCCAATTGCTACAAATATCAAATAAGTAATAGTTTGTTCTTTTTCCTTATTTATTACCTCAAGTTGTTCATACTCTTGCTTTACATCAAAGGTAACACTAATACCACCTCTAATATCACCTACTTTATATCCTTGATGAGAGTGACAAGTAAGACAACTTTGTTCAGTTTTTAATGCTCCCATAAATTTAAATTGATTATTTTCAATTTTCCAATAATATGGAACTTCAATATTTTCATCAAAATAGTTTAAAATCTTTTTCTCATCTTCATCAGGAGCATTGTTTTTATTTATTAGTTTATTACTTGTTATTTTTAATTTAAAACCATCTCTTTTACTTGCTATATCAGATATTTGTCTTGTCATAAAAGCTGGGTTTACCCAAACTAGAGTTTCTCCAGTTTCAGATTTAATTGAATTTGGATTTAAATATGGGTTAGGAGTTAGTTCTTCACTTTTTATATATACACCATCGTATTTAGCATTCCAATGTCGCATATCAACAATTAAATCAAATATAGCAACAGCTTTATTTTTAAGTGAATTTTCTAATAAGTCTTCTTGTATTTTATATGAATCTTTTATTGTATTCCCAATTATAAAAAAAAGGCTTAGAAGAAAGAATAAAAAGACGAAGATAAATATGATAGATTTTTTGATATGTACTCTTTTTTATTTATATTATAAATTATATTAACTACTTTGTATTTTTTTGATTGGTTATTTATTATACAGCTAAATTCTATTTTCACATTTTTTTCCTCACTTTCTTTGTTTTAATGTTTACAAGTGATTTAAACGAATGTTTTTAATCAAAAATCAAACTACGAAAAAGGAAATAACATGGCATATTTAGAGCCCTCAGAATTTGTTACCAAGATGGTTGATTCAGGTGAATCAAAAGTTTACATGTCTACAAAAGATACATTAATTAGAGCATATATGGCTGGTGCAGTTTTAGCATTAGCAGCAGTATTTGCAATTACAGTTGCAATGAAATCAGGATCTCCAATTTTAGGAGCTGCTTTATTCCCTATTGGGTTTATTATGTTGTACTTAATGAAATTTGACTTATTAACTGGTGTATTTATGTTAGTACCATTAGCATGGCTTGATAAAAGACCAGGTGTTTCAACAAATCAAGTTTTAAGAAACTGGGGATTAGTTGCTCTTGGTAACTTTGGTGGTGCTTTTAGTGTTGCTGTTATGATGGCATTTATCTTTACATATGGATTTAATACTGATGGTGGAGCAATTGCTGCAAAAGTTGCTGCTATTGGTGAAGCTAGGACTTTAGGTTATGCTGCACATGGAGTAGATGGATGGTTTACTGTATTTATTAGAGCTATGTTATGTAACTGGATGGTATCTATGGGTGTTGTAGGAGCTATGGTTTCAACTTCAGTTTCTGGTAAATTTTTAGCAATGTGGATGCCAATTATGCTGTTCTTCTTTATGGGATTTGAACACTCGATTGTAAATATGTTTTTATTCCCATTCTCATTAATTATGGGTGGTGATTTTACTATTGCTGATTACTTATTATGGAATGAATTACCAGTTGCTTTAGGTAACTTATTTGGTGGTTTATTATTTGTTGGTCTACCATTATATTATACACATGTTAGAACAAATGCAAAAAGAGTTTTAAATACTACAGCAAGTAAAAAAGCTGCATAAACTAAAAACTTTATAGGCATAACTTGCCTATAAAGTTTAGAAATAATTTTACTGGAGCGTAATTTTAAATTCCTTTATTCTCCACTAAGGTTATATAGTATGAAAAATATTTTACAAGTAACAATCGGTCAATACTCTACTAAAGGTAACAAGGAAGTTAACCAAGACTTTCATGGTATAAGTGTGCCAAATGAGTATTTATTAAAATACAAAGGTATCGCAATTGCTTTAGCAGATGGCATAAGTAGTAGTGATGTAAGCGATATTGCTAGTAAAATTTCCGTGAACTCCTTTCTAGAAGATTACTATTGTACCTCTCAGACTTGGTCTGTTAAAAAATCAGCCAGCAGAATTTTAACAGCAACCAACTCTTGGCTTTACTCACAAACAAAAAAAAGTATTCACTCCTCAAATAAAGATAAAGGGTATATTTGTACTCTTAGTTCAATTATTTTAAAATCAACAACAGCACATATTTTTCACTTAGGTGATTCAAGAATTTATAGAGTAAGAGATAAAAAAATTGAACAGTTAAGCCAAGACCATAGACTATGGGTATCAAGTGATAAGAGTTATCTAAGTCGTGCTATGGGAATGGATTCGCAACTTACTATTGATTATGACTCAATTCCAATAGAAAAAAATGATATTTTTATACTTTCAACTGATGGTGTTTATGAATATCTTGAAGATAATTTTTTATTAGATAACTTAGAAAAATATGAGAATGATTATGAAAAACTTGCCAAGTTTTTTGTTGATACTGCTTTAAAAAACGGAAGCAATGATAATCTTACTATTCAAATAGTAAGAATAGATAATATTCCAAATAAAGATATAAAAGATATAAATAAAGAGCTTGAAAATAAACCTCTTCCTCCTATGCTAGAAGCTAGAAAAAAGTTTGATGGCTATACTATTATTAGAAATATTAGCTCAAGTCCAAGAAGTCATGTATATCTTGCATCTGATGAAGAAACAAAAGAAAATGTAATTCTTAAAATTCCATCAATTGAATTACAAGAAGATAAGGCATATTTAGAAAGATTTTTATTAGAGGATTGGATTGCAAAAAAAATAAATAATGAACATGTTGTAAAGTCATTCTTACAAACAAGAAAGAAAAACTTTCTTTACAATGTAAGTGAATATATACAAGGTCAAACCCTAACACAGTGGATAAAAGATAATCCAAAACCAAAACTTGAAAATGTACGTAATATAATCGAACAGATTGCAAAAGGGCTATATGCTTTTCATAATCTTGAGATGCTACATCAAGATTTAAGACCTGAAAATGTCCTAATAGATGAAAGTGATTCTGTAAAAATCATAGATTTCGGTTCAACTCGTGTTGAAGGGATTGCTGATATTGATACAGTTATGCAACAGCATTCTCTTCAAGGTACTGCACTCTATTCTGCACCTGAATATTTTTTAGGATATTTAGGCACAAATCGTTCTGATATCTTTTCTCTTGGAGTAATAACATATCAAATGCTTAGTGGAAAATTTCCATATGGAACAAATATAGCAAAATGTGAAAATGCTAGGCAACAAAAGAAACTAAAATATACCCCTCTTTATGAAGATGAAAATAGCAAAATACCTCTTTGGATTGATGAAGCTTTGAAAAAAGCCTTAGCTATTGATCCAAATGATAGATATAGTGAAATCTCAGAATTTATTTATGACTTAAGAAATCCAAATAAAAAGTTTTTAAATAAAACAAAACCAGCTTTAATTGAAAGAAATCCATTAATATTTTGGCAATCAATAAGTTTAATACTTGGAGTAATTGTATTTTTCCAATTTCTCTACAAATAATAAATTTAATGTAAATTTAAGCTAAATAACTATTACTTGAGACCAATTTAGCTAATAATTTATAAAAATTAAATAAATTTTAAGAAATTGAATATTTTATATACATATATTTATACAATAAAATTTTATATTCAGTAATAATTTAAACATAAGAAAAAAAGGACTAAAAGTGAAAGAGAAGTTAATAGTAATTGGAAATGGTATGAGTGGTCTTCGAACTATTGAAGACTTGTTTGATATACAAAAAGATAAATATGATATTACGATTTTTGGGGAAGAACCTCATTTAAACTATAATCGAATCATGTTATCGTACCTTTTATCTGGCGAAAAAACTTTTGAAGAGACAATCATAAATCATCAAACTTGGTATGACGAGCATAATATCACTTTGCACAAAGGTGATAAAGTAATCAAAATCAATAAAGAAGATAAAAAAGTAATCTCACAAAATGGTAAAGAACTTTCATATGATAAATTACTAATAGCAACTGGTTCAAACTCTTTTATTCCTCCTACAATTGGTAGTGAATTAGAAAATGTTATAGGCTTTAGAACTAAACTTGATAGTGATACTATTTTAGATTTAATCTCTAAAGATAAAACAGCAGTAGTTGTAGGTGGTGGACTTTTAGGACTTGAAGCAGCTTACGGTATTGCAATGCATGGAATTAAAACTATTTTAGTTCATAGAAGTGGTTCAGTTTTATCACAACAACTTGACTCAACAGGTGGTAAACTTCTTCAAAAGAATCTTGAAACTTACGGAATTGAATTTAAACTAAATACAACAATTGAAAAAATTGAAGGTGAAAGTAAAGTTGAAAGTGTAACTTTTACTGATGGAACTACAGTTGAATCTAATATTGTAGTATTTGCTACTGGAATTATTCCTAATATTGCACTTGCAAATGATGCAGGACTTGAGTGCAAAAAAGGTATTTTAGTAAACGACCATCTTCAAACATCAGATGAAGATATCTTTGCTATTGGTGAATGTGCTGAACATAATGGAAATACTTATGGTTTAGTTGCACCACTTTATGAACAAGCAAAATTTTGTGCAAAGAAATTAGCTGGAAAAGAAGATGAGGGATATAGTGGTTCTACCCTTTCTACTAGACTTAAAATCTCTGGAGTTGATTTATTCTCAGCAGGTGATTATTTAGGTGATGAAACTACTGAAGAGTTAATCTTACTTGATGAGAAAGTTGGTATTTATAAAAAACTTGTAATTTATAAAGATAAAATTATTGGTATTGTTTTATATGGGGATACCGCAGATGCTTCATGGTATTTAAAACTTTTAAAAGAGCATACAGATATAAGTGATTTAAGAACTAAAATACTATTTGGTAAATCAGCACTTTCAGGAGATGCTGGTCATGGTGGAAATGATATAAATGCTATGAGTGATGATGAAGAAATTTGTGGATGTAATGGAATTACTAAAGGTGATGTTGTTTGTGGAATTAGAGATAATGACTTAAAAACATTAGGAGAAGTAAAATCTTGTACAAAAGCAGGAGCTTCATGTGGTTCATGTTTAGGACTAGTTGAGCAAATACTTGTAAATACTTTAGGTGATGAATATAACGATACAGTAGAGGGTATTTGTGATTGTTGTGATGTTGATCATAAGCAAATTAAAGAGTGTGTTAATACAAATGATTTTGATAATGTTTATGATGTATTTAGAAAACTTGATTGGAAAACCCAAGATGGTTGTACTAAATGTCGTCCTGCTGTAAACTACTACTTATTAGTAAAATACAATGATGATAAATATAAAAATGATAAAAGATCATTATTGGTAAATGATAGAGTTTTTGCAAATATCCAAAAAGATGGTACATATTCAGTAGTTCCAAGAATTTGGGGTGGACTAACATCTCCAAAAGAGTTAAAAGATATGGCAGATATTGCTGTTGAATATGATGTTCCAACTGTAAAATTCACAGGTGGGCAAAGACTTGATATGTTAGGTGTAAAAAAAGAGCAGTTAGAGCCTATGTGGAAAGATTTAAATGACTGTGGTTTTGTATCAGGTCAAGCTTATGCAAAAGGTCTAAGAACTGTTAAAACTTGTGTTGGTAATCAATGGTGTAGATTTGGAACTCAAGATGCTATGCAAACAGGTATTGATATTGAAAAAATGACTTGGGGTTCATGGACTCCACATAAGTTTAAAATTGCAGTATCAGGATGTCCTAGAAACTGTGCGGAAGCTACTATTAAAGATATTGGTGTTATTGCTGTTGATTCAGGATGGGAGATACATATTGCAGGAAATGGTGGAATAAAGGTAAGAGTTACTGACTTTTTTACAAAAGTAGCTACAAATGAAGAGCTGTATCATTATATAAAAGCAATTATGCAGTTCTATAGAGAAGATGCATATTACTTAGAAAGAACTGCACATTGGGTTGAAAGAGTTGGATTAGAATATGTTAAAGATGCACTATTAAAAGATAAGTCTGGAATTGATTTTTATGCAGCAAGATTTGATGAATCTCAAAGAACAGCTCAAATAGATCCATGGGAAAAATCAAGAAAAGACGGCTTTACCGATGAGTTTAGTCCTATTGTAATAGCACCAGAAAATTCAGAAAGTTTTGAAGCAAAGGAAACAGTATAATGGCAAAATGGATTAAAATCACGGAAACAGAAAATATCCCAAAAATGGGTTCAAGAGTAGTACACTATGGAGATTTAGAAATAGCTATTTTTAAAACAAGAGATGATTCAATATTTGTAATCAACAATATATGCCCACATAAACAAGGAAAATTAAGTGAAGGGTTAGTTCATGAATCTGTTGTAACATGTCCTATGCATAATTGGGATGTTGATTTAAAAACAGGTGGTGTTCTTGGAAATGATAGTGGATGTACTAATGTTTATGAAAGTAAAATTGAAGATAATATGATATTTATTAATATATAATATAAAAGAAGAGAGAAACTCTTCTTTTATTTTTTCTCTAAAAGATGCTCATATCTTTTATCTGTTAATAGCTTCATAAAAGCTACTAAAGACTCAATTTTTCTATCATTTTGTTTTTTAGCTTTTAATTCTTCTAAAGCAATAGTTTCTTTAACTTCAGGTTTGTCCCATGGTTTATTAGTTTCAGGATTTAAAACTCTTTCTTTATTGTTGTATTTGTCATAAAACTCTACAACAGTTTTTAACTCTTTAAAAACACCATTATGCATATATGGAGCAGTTACAGCTACATTTCTTAATGTTGGAACTTTATATTTTCCTTTTTGATTTTCATCATTTACAGCTGGATTATTTAAAAGACCTCCGTCAATATTGCTTACACCATTTTTAGCTCTAAGTTCATGATTTATTGGCGTTCCAATATTGTGATATTCATAGTTTGTAAATGTTTCCCCTAATTTATCTTCACCTTTTAAAACATGGCAAGTTGCACAAGAGTTATTGTTATTTGAGAAGAAAAGTGTTCTTCCTAAATCCTCTAAAGGTGTTAAATCATACTCACCTTTTAAAAATCTATCATATTTAGAATCAAAAGGAGCAAACTCTTTTGTCATTTCAAACTTTGCAATTGAATCAGCCATAGCAGAATATGCTTTATTTGGTTTTGTGAAAATATCATCTCCATAAATACTTTTAAAAGCACTTACATAATATTCATTTTCTTTAAGTCTTAAAACCGTAGTCTCTTTTGATGCCATTCCCATTTCAATTGGATTTGTAGGAGGTCCACCTGCTTGTCCTGCTAGATTTGTTTCTCTACCATCCCAAAACTGCCCACCAATATAACGCTTTTTCTTCATATCATAATGGAATTCTGGACTAAACATGGCATACGCAGCACTTGGAGCTTGTCTATCTCCTAAGGAGTGTCCATCATCTCCAAGTGATGCCATAGAGCTTATTCCATTATCTCTATCATCTACAAATCCTGCTTCTGGATTATGACACGTTGCACAAGATTGTGTCCTATTTTTAGATAGGTTTTTATCAAAAAATAGAATCTTTCCTAAAATCTCTTTTTCTTTTGTTTTTTCTAAAATTTCTGCTTTTGAAGGACTTGTTGTTGTACAAGCACCTAAAAGTATAGCACTAGATATAAGTGCAAGTGAATTTAAATATTTCATTTTATTGTTTCCTTTTTAAAATGTTTATAAATGGGTAAAGTAATATACTAATTAAAGATTCATAGTTTTTCATCTGCTCCTTTTTAAGTCCAAATTTTAAAATTTTTACTTCATTCGAAAGTTTTAAAGTCCCAAAAAGTCTATCCCAAACACTAAGATAGCCTCCAAAGTTTTTATTAAAATACTTTTTACTGTGATGTATTTGGTGCTGCTTTGGAGAAATAAACCATTTTTCTAAAGTTTTGAAATAAGCTAAAGGAATATGAGAATGTCTTAAGTTTGAACCAAGAAGTGAAAAAACAAAGATAAAAGCATTTGCTCCTAAAACCTCAACAAGTCCAATTTTTGAGCCAAAAAAATAAATAAATATTCCTGTTACAAAACCAATAGAAAGCGAATATCTAAAGCCAAATAAAATATTTTCTACAGGATGAACTCTATAAAAAGTTAAAGGATTTAAAACTTTAGCACTATGATGAACCTTATGAAACTCCCATAAAAATGGAATAGTATGCAAGAATCTATGTAACCAATATCTTGTAAAATCACTTACAATAAAAAGTATAACTGTGTATAAAATAAGTGTATTTTCATAAGAAAAGCTTTGAACTTGATTAAAACCAAACTCATAATATAGATTTTTATTTATAAAAAAAGCAATAGTTTTTGCACTAATTACAATTGGAATAATCATCATTATTTTAATAAAGTATGAAAGAATAAAGTAGTAATAATCTAGTTTTGCACTTGGATGTAACCAAAGTTTTGAACTAAAAACTATCCTACTTTGCTTTTTATTAAAGTATAGATAAATTATTGCAATAATAAAAGATGAAAGTATATAAACCCAGTAAGTTCTCTTATCTGGGTTTATTAAATACTCTTCAAGTAAAGTGCCAAAAAAGCTACCCAAGCTTAGTCACCATCTGCATCTAAGATTTTTGCATTTATTGAAAGTTCTTCTAGCATCTCTACAAAAAGTACAACATGAATAGTATTTATATTTTCATATAACTCTTTTGTATTTGAGAAATCATCATTTTTAATCTCTTTTACCAATTCAAGTGACTTATTTAATGCCATTCTTAATCTTTTCATCTCTTTACCATCAGTAAGTTTTATAAGATAATCACCATAGTCTTCATAAGAGTCATTATCTAATACCTTTTTATATGTATTTAAAACAGCTTCAATTGCATTTGTAGAATTTTTACTTATAAAATACTCAGCTCTTTTATTATCAGGCTTTCCTTCATACTTTTTAGTAAATCCAGCAATATCACCTACTCTCCACTCTTTTAGTTTATATGTGTTTTGAATAATTGCATTTATTGTAAGTGCATTTGCTTTTTTTAAATCTTTTAAAAAGTTTTGTTTTTGTGCAATATACTCATCTTTTATATCATTTAAATGGCTTGTAATTCTATTTAAAATAGTAAGTGTAATTTTATTTTCTCTTGTATTTTTAATATCTTTTGAAAATAGCATATACTCTAAAGCATTTATTGATTTTAGAGAATTTTTAAATAATACAATTCTAATTTCATCTTTACTTTTAATTGCACGATCAAGTTGTTCTTTTATATTTTCATTTCCATTATGAAAAATATCTATATATCTTGGAGTATCAATAAAGTCTTCATTTATATCTCCTAAAAGATAGAAAGTTTCAACACTTTTCCATGAGTTTACAAGCTTTGCAAAATCTACTTTTGAGTTCTTTTCATCTTTATTTGTAACTGCTTGCTTTAAACTTTTTATATCTTCTAAAGCCTTTTCTACATCTTTTATAATTACTTTTTCATATAAAGTATTTAATATCTCTTTATTTTCTTTTGTATCTTTTGCATCATTTACATTTGCAAAGACTGTTGTTACACATAATAATCCTACTAATAGGAAACTTTTAATTATATTCATTTTTTATACCTCATTTAAAAATTTTATTAATTTTTCTCTTGCTTGTTTATCAAGATTCATATACTTCTTTTTTGAATTACTAGCTTCTCCACCATGCCAAAGAATTGCTTCTTGGAAAGTTCTTGCACGTCCATCATGAAGTAATCGTGGGCTTTTTTTATTTATCTTTTCATGTAAAGATAATCCCCATAATGGAGCAGTTCGCCATTCATTACCATTTGCTTTAAATTCACTTCTTCCATCAGCTAATCCCTCACCCATATCATGAAGTAACATATCTGTAAAAGGTGATATTTTAACTCCACTTTTTGTAGTAAAATTATCAATATGACATTTAGCACAAGAAATTGATTTAAATATTTCTAAACCTTCTTTATAAGCTTTTGTTTTTTTAGCACTATATGTTTTTCTATTTTTTATATAAAAACTAATAGCATCTAATCTTTGATCAGTTAAGTCTATTAAATCTCGTGGTTTAGGAGCTTCATTACAAGCTTTTTGATTTTTTGTACAATTATCTTTTGGAAAAAGTGAAGTTGTTAATCCCATATCATTTATTGCAGCATCTGCACTTTGATGTTTTAGAGAAGTCGTACTTGCTTTCCAGCTATAACGTCCAAGTTCCATTTTTTTAGTAATTGGAGAATATACATAATTTGATCGACCTGAAATACCATCATTATCTGTATCAAATTCATCAGTGTTTTTTAGAATATCTTCATTTGATATATCTTCTAAATATCCTAAGCCATTTAAACTAGGAGCAAGTCTAAAAGTCATAATAGTATCTTTATGAAGTTTCCCATATTGTAAATCTTTTAGTGCATATATAGGTTTTAAAAGAGTATCAACTTCACCATCTGGAAACTTTACTTTTATTTCTTTGTATTTAATATCAGGTTTTGCTTCGTAATTAACACCATGAATTCCATTTATTGCTACTTGACCACCATAAGTTGGCTCAATTATTAAAGGACTTGTTTTAAGAATTTCTTTATGCTCTTTTGAGTTATCATTAGGAATTGATAACTTTGCTATTAAGCTTCTTGAAAACTGCATGTTTTTATTATATAAGGTTCCTCTTCCATTTGCAGGATGGCATGATACACAAGTATTTGCATTAAATAAAGGACCTAATCCATCTCTAGCAGTTGTTGCACTTGGAGCTTCAACCCAAGGAATTACAAAAAAGCTTCTACCTAATATAAACTTATCATATTGCTCATCATTTAAATTTTTTATAGGTTTTAAAAGAAGAGATTTATCTTTTATATTTGATATGTTTTCACTAAAGCCATTAACGACAAAAAGCCCTGTAGCAAATATTGCTACAAGGCTTCTGTTTATTAAACAGTTAATAGTTCTAAAAAATAAATTAGATTTTTGTTTCATCTGCGTCTGTTACATCATCTTTAGTTAATGAAATTCCATTTGCATTTGCAACATTTACCATTTCATCACCTAATTTTCTCATCTCATTTTTAAGTTTTACAATAACTTTTGATTGAGGATTATCAGCTTGAATTTGGTAGTCAAAGTGTGCTGTAGTCATTGCTACTTTATTAATACTTGCAATTTTTGTTTCAATTGATTTCATTAATTCAATAATTCTTGTTTTATCTTCAAGTGATACAGAATCTAACATTGATTTTCCATATGTTTGACCTTTGTATGTTGAAGTTAATACATTTCTAAATCCTAAATAGTTAGTTGTAATATCTCTGTGTGTATTATCAGAAAAACAAGAGTGTTCGTCTTCTTCACTTGGAGTTAGAACTGCAACTGCAATTCTTTCATTTGCAAGTTCTGATTTGATAAATACACCCATTCCTGCAATTACTTGTTTTAAAGCATCACCTGAAGCAATATTTTTATTTGCATTTGCACCACTTAATTTTCCTAAGAATGCATTTTTATATAAACCATCATTTTCCCAAGCATTTGAAACAGTTTGTAAATCAGATACTATTTTAGAAGCAGCTGCTTTTAAAAATGCAATTCTTCTAGGAGCATTTTTATCGCTTATATAATCACTTAATGGTCTTTGACCTGCAGTTTTTGCACCATTTGTAATAGAATCTTTTACAAAGTTAGAATAATCTTGATCTTGTCCCCATAATAAGAACTCAATAGCATGATAACCAGTTGCTACATTTGCATCTCCACCATTTTCATTTAAAGCTGTGATTGCATCAACAGTGATATTTGAAACATTTACAGCTTGTGCATCTTCACCACCTGGATTAAATACACCAACAGTATCAATAATATTTCCAGAAGTTCTTTCACCTTCTGCATCAATTGTATAATCAATCATATTTTCATCTAAAGGCCAAGCATTAAGTTGTCCCTCAAGTGCACCATAAGTATCAGCTACCCAACCTTCTTCAGCATCAATAGGACCATTTGCAAGTCTAAAGATTTCAGTTTGTCCATATGACTCTCTTGAGTTTAACCAAGCAATTTTAGCATTTGCAAAAGTTGTTGATGTAGGGTTTGAAGCAAAGTTTTCTATTGCCATTTGTAATTTTTTTGCATCATTTAATGCATCAGAATAATTTGCTTGTGCAATTTTTGCATATGCAGTTAAAATTGGAGATTGTTCCATTTGCATATTTTTTGTAGTTTCCATATTTTCTGAAGTTGTAACACAACCTGAGAAAGATAAAGCAGCAGCTAATCCAACTGATACTGTAATTAATTTTAAATTTAACATTTTAGTTCCTATACTAATAATTATTATCATAAATGATTTGTGACATTCTAGTAATATTTTTCTTAAGTACTACTTAATACTAATAATGGTTATCATTTACTTTTTGTCTCTTAGCTATTTAATTAATCATGTAGTATTAATAATCTTTTGATATACTTACAAAAAATTCAAGGTTCTTAATGAAAATTAAACTACTACAAATACTATTTATTTGTTTCATTACACTAACAATTCAAGGATGTATAGTAGGAACTGTAGTATCAGCTCCATTTAAAGTTGCAGGTGCAGTTGTAAATACAGTAACACCAGATGTTGTAGGAGATACTATCTCTGGGACTGGTGAAGTACTTGATGCAGTAATTCCTTTTTAGATGAGTGACTTAATCTCTGAATTAATTGGCTTTAGTATAGTTACTATTGTTGTAATTATGTTAGCTTATTTTACTTCTAAACTTCAAAAAAGATTTAAAGATGAAAATGAAGATGAAAAAGACTAAAATTCTTTCCTCTTTTACTCTTAAAATTATATAATTTACTATTAATAGTTCTTTTCAATAGCAAAAAAGATGGCTATATTTGGAATAGTTATTTTTATTGTTATTTTAATAGCAACTATAATCAAATATAATATTATTAAAGAAACAAAAGACAGTTTTAACGCATATTCACAAAAAGCAGTTATGGGTAAAATTTTAGTATTACAAATAGGTAAAGATTTAAACTATATTAGCAGATGCACTAGAGATATTATGCTAGGTAATGACTATAAAAAGAATATGGATAAGATAGAAAAAAGTAAAAATAATATTATTAAGTCTTATGATGAATTAAAAGAAACGATGGTCGGAACACCAAACGAAGAAGAAAAACTGTCAAAAGTTGCAGAATCAAAAGAGAAAACTCTTACATTTATTGATGATGGCTATAATAAAATGAAAGCTTTATCAAATATCCAAAGAACACCAGATATTTTAGCTCAAACTTATCAAGCATATAAAAAAGATGCAACACCACTTGCAAATATATCAAGAGAAGCTTTTTCAAAAATTACAGATATAAAAGATAAGGGTCTTGTTAAAAATACTACTATTGTAAATAAAGATTTAGAGTACTTATTTACATTTATTTTTATTGAAGCCTTTATAATTTTAATTTTAATAATCTCCTATTTATTATTCTTAACAAAAAACATTTCCTCTTCATTAACTCAATTTAAAACGGGATTAATTTCGTTCTTTGATTTCTTAAATAAAAAATCAGATAATACAGAGTTAATTAATATTAATGCAAAAGATGAATTTGAACAAATGGCAAATATTGTAAACAAAAATATTCAAACAATAAAGAAGAATTATGATGAAGATAATAAACTTATTGCTGATGCCTCTATTGTAGTAAATAAAGTTAAGCATGGCTGGTATTCTCAACATATTGAAGCTTCAACTTCTAATCCAACATTAGTAGTTTTAAAAGATGGAATTAACGATATGATTGAAGCAACAAAAAGTCATATATCTAATATAAATATCTCATTAGAACAGTATTCAAATTATAACTATACGAAAAAACTAGAAATTTCTGGAATTGAAAAAGGTGGTGTTTTTGAACTTTTAATAAATGATATTAATAAACTAAGAGATGCTATTAACAGTATGTTAAGAGAAAATAGAGAAAATGGATTAACACTTGATTCTTCAGCTACTACTTTACTTACAAATGTTGAAAAACTAAATAGTTCATCAAATGATGCAGCAGTAAAACTTGAAGAAACGGCTGCTGAACTTGAAGTAATAACAGGAAATATAAACACTTCAACTCAAAAAATTGCACAAATGTCAAAAATTTCAGAATCAGTTACTCAATCTGCAACAAAAGGTGAAAATCTTGCAAGTAAAACAACTCAAGCAATGGATGAAATAAATGAAAAAGTTACAGCAATAAATGAAGCAATTACAGTAATTGATCAAATTGCCTTCCAGACAAATATTCTATCACTTAATGCAGCAGTTGAAGCTGCAACTGCAGGTGAAGCTGGAAAAGGTTTTGCTGTTGTTGCTCAAGAAGTTAGGAATTTAGCATCAAGAAGTGCAGAAGCGGCTAAAGAAATAAAAGATTTAGTTCAAGATGCAAATATTAAGGCAAATGAAGGAAAACAAATCTCTGATGAAATGATTCAAGGTTATTCTGGATTAAACAAAAATATTAATGAAACAATAGATTTAATATCAGATATTTCACTATCTTCAAAAGAACAGCAATCTTCTATTCTTCAAATTAATGATGCAATAAACTCTTTAGACCAACAAACGCAAGCAAATGCTTCAGTAGCATCTCAAACAAATAATATTGCAAGAAATACTTTAGAAATTGCATCTGATATTGTAAAAAATACTGAGAACAAAGAGTTTGAAGGGAAAAGTAGTGTTAAAAGTAGAGAAATAGCTCAAAGCTCAATAAACAAAGAAAAAATAAAAGTCACTACAAACACATCTTCATATAAAAAAGCTCCTGTTATAGAGAAAGAAGATACAAAAATATATACACCTATACAAGCTACTAAAACTGATACATTTATTTCTAATACAAATGATGATGACGAATGGGAGAGCTTTTAAGCTCTCCTTTTAGAATATCAAGACAAAATACTATAAAGATTTAGGAACATGAATTCCAAATTTTGCTCCATCTTTTGTATTTCTTACTCGTAACTTTCCTTTCATATTTTTATCAATAATAATTTTAGACATATATAAGCCAATACCTGTACCATTACTACTATCTTTAGTTGTAAAATATGGTTCAAAGATTTTACCTTTTGGCTCAACAGTAATACCACCTGCATTATCTTCAATAAACAATACTACATATTCTTTTTCTTCATAAGCAGTTATTTTAATACTAGGATTTTTAATATTTTTTTCTATTAAAGCATCTTTAGCATTTTTTAATATATTTAATATTACTTGTTCATATTCATTTAAATATGTATTAAGTTTGATATTTTTATCAAGGTTAATTTCAAGGTTAATTTTGTCACTTTTTAAAGAACTTGAAACAATAGTCATAACAGAATCAATTGCTTTATATAAGAAAAATTCTTCTTTTTCTTTTTTAGGCATAAAAAAGTTTCTAAAGTCATCAATTGTATGTGACATATAATCCAAAACTTTATCAGCTTCTTCTGATTTTATTTGCATAGTTTTGTCATCTAGCTTATTAATACTGTGCTTAAATTTTATATACATTAAGATTGATGATAATTCAGATAATGGCTGTCTCCATTGATGTGCGATATTTGATATCATTTCACCAAGAGCAATAAATTTTGATTTTTGAACTAAAAGTTGTTCTTTTTCTCTATTTTTTTCAAGCTCTTGTGTAATTTTGTTTTCCAAGCTTTTATTTAAGTTTTCAAGCTCTTGTGTTTTTGCTTTTACTTTTTCTTCATAGGTTTTTAGCACTTCATCAATTTTTTGAGAAACTACAATAGATATTAAAATAGCAAGGGATAAAAACATAATAAATAAAACTACATTTTGGCCTACTTGTTTTTTATTCTTGATTCTAAAAGCTCTCTTTTTAATGAAATCTCTTTTTCAATATCATCTGTATAAACTCCAACAGCTAGAACCCAGTTCCAGTTTTCATAATATTTAAAATATGATAATTTTTGTTTTATCTCATCTGTTCCTGGTTTTTTATAAGTGTACTGTGTGTACGATTCTTGCTTTTCTCTTATATCTTTTAAAAATATTTCCCTAAACTTTTTTCCATTATCATCTTCATAATTTGTAGAGATGAAACTTCCTACAATATCAGGTCTATTAGGATTGACAAGAAGCTTTGCAAAACCATCCCCTCCATTCATATTTTTAATTTCATATACAAAGAAATAGTTACTTTTATTTTTCTCAAATCTTATATTATTAAGTAGTCTAATAGCCTCATTTTTTTGTTCTTGATCATCAATATATTCTTTTGTAATATTATAATTAAAAATATCTAGAACTGTATCTACTTCTTTTTTTAATGTTTTTTTCTTTATTTCATAATATTCTTTTTTAAATATTTCCATCTCTGTTTCAAAATTTTCATATGTATTCTTAACATAAAAATATGTAATCATAAAAATCATCGAAGACATGATTATTATAAAAATATAAATTATTATTTTTGATAAATTTTTTTCTGTTATTAACTTCAAATTTTTCCTTGTTACCTTATTTATGTTATGATAACATAAATAAGGTAACAAGGATTATAGTCTATGAAAGAAACTATATTTAATAAACTTAATGCATTTAGAGTATTATATGTAGAAGATGAAGATGGAATAAGAGAAAATATAAATGAGATATTAGAACATTATTTTAAAGAAACTTATACTGCAACAAATGCTCCAGATGCTTATTTAAAGTATGTACAAAATAAACCTGATTTAATCATTACTGATATACAAATGGGAAATGAAACAGGTCTTGATTTAATTAGAAGAATTAGAGAATCTGATTCAAAAACTAGAATTATAATTACTTCTGCATATACTGATTTAGATTATATGCTACAAGCTACTGAATTACACTTGATAAAATATATTGTAAAGCCAATTACTCATGATAAATTAATTACAGCATTAGAATCCTTTATTAAAAGTTATGATAACAATAAAATCTATAATCTTAATGAAAAATGGTTATTTGATTTTAGTAAATCAATAATTACAAGTGATAAAAAACAGTTTGATTTAACTAAAAAAGAAGCTTTATTCCTAAAGCAATTATTAACAAAAGATAGAATTATAACTTATGAAGAGATGGAAACTCTTATTTGGGATGAAGACTCTGTAATGACACCAAATGCTATGAGATTATTTATAAAAAACTTTAGGAAAAAACTACCTGAAAAATCCTTAAAAAACATCCAAGGAACTGGCTATCGTTTAGTAAGAGATTAAAATAAGTAATTTAAGAATTACTTATTTGTCTTCTTATTTCTAACTCTTTTACATTTTCTTTATCTTCATCTAATTTTGAATCTGGAATATCTAACTTATACATTTCTTCAAGCTTTACAAAATAACCATGACCTAAATATATAATATAAAATACAGCAGTAAATAGTGTAATAAATGGAACCATAGAAATAAAATATAAAAGTAAAGTTCTTAATCTTACAGTATTTGCTTCTGTCTTATAAATTGTTTTAAACTCTTCTTGACTTAATATAGTTGAAGATACATCATAATTTAACAGCTTATGAAAGAAATAGTATAAAGGCAGTGAGAATGCAATTATATTGATTAATGGTACAAAATATAAAGGGATAAACAATATAAATAAGAAAAGCATCATTAATAAACTTTTAAATAAAACCCATAAAGGTGAAAGCAATGTTCCATGACCATGTAAGGTCAAATGAGAATAATGTTTTTTATGTATTTTATTTAAAATAATTGGAGTTAAAAAACCAATTACAATAATAGTTAATATAACTGAAACGTTTAAAACAACAATTGTTCCAACAGTATAAAGTAAAAAACCAGCGATATAAGATGTAAATGAGTATTTAAATAAAAAAATTATTACATAAGTAGCCCATACAAAGTAAAAAGGTGCACTTTCATCAATAACTATTTCTTCTCCATTTTGAGAAGCTTGTGCGATTTCTTGTAATGCTGTTATTCCAAAATCAGCTGCTGTAAAAAATAGTATATATAAAAATATCATTGTTACAATTAATGGAATTAATGCAATTTTTAACATATCAGAAGTTAAGAAGTCTTTTACACTTTTTGAAAAAATATCTACTTCACTCAAATTATATCCTTTTCATTTTTATCAAATCTAGTTCTATATTCACATTTTTGACAAAGATCTTCTATTACCTCACCTTTTTTAAAACCATTTTGAATATTTTTAACTCTTGTTGAACTTAAGATATCTTTTAATTGTGTATCATTTGTATTTCCAAGATTAATACATGCGTTTTGATCTAAACAACAAGGAACTACATCTCCTGATGTTAAAATACCAAAATGAGAATCTAATCCATAACAAAAGCCCTTATTGGATACAAAATCATTTTCTAAACTAGGCCAATTAAAATACTCATCAAAATTAAAAAATATTTTCTTTGCTATTCTTATGTTTTTTGGTCTGTCTTTATATACTTCTTCAATATCTATATTCGTTTCAAAGCATTCATTAACTTTTTTGAATACTTGTGTATTAAAATCTTTTGCACTTTTAGATTCATCTAAATTCCATATTCTAAAGTTAATAAAATATTCATGTTCTTTTTCTTGTGCATATTTAACAAAATCTAAAATTGGGTTTAAGTATTCCTCTAAAGATTTTTTATGAGAGTTTGCATTATATGAGTTTATTGAAAAGTTTATTTGTTTTATAGTTTTATTCATTAAAGCATCATAATCTTTTGAAGATATTTTATTTGCTGTTGTTGTTATATTTACTTTTAAATCATGTTTTAAACTAATATTTAAATACTCATTTAAATTTGATAAAACAAGAGGATCTCCTACTATATGATAAGCTAACTCTTTTGTATAGGGTTTTAATTGTTTATTAATATCATCAAAATTTTCTAATGACATTATTCCATTTGGAAGAGTTTTTGGAGGACAAAAGGTACATTTTAAGTTACATATATTTGTAATTTCTATATGAACTTTTCTAAATTTTTTAATAATATAAACCTTGATTAATTTTTCATGATTGTAGCTAATCCTTAATAAAGACCTAATCAAGAAGTAACAAATGTTTTATTATAATGCGATTTAATAAAAGCTGTTATAAGGGTATAAAATGGAAATGATTTTAAATGAAAATGATTTAGTTGTAGGTGCGCAATTTGAAAATGGAACAATACAAGACTATATTGATGATAAAAAAACTTATGGATTAATTAGAATTGAAGACTCAACTGCAAACTGGTTTTTATTTAATAAGCAAGAAAGCGATGATGATTTACAAGAACTTTATAAAAAGATACTAAAAGAAGAGCATTTTATTCAAGATGATTTTGGTGAAGAAATTGTGATTTTTAATAAACAAGGTAATAAAACTTTTGATGATTTTTCTAAAAAGATTGATAGATACTTAAATGATGAAATGGGAAATATATTTTAATTTCCCATTTTATCAAAAATAACTCAATTCAATAAATATGGTAAATCACGCTTTAAACTTTCTAATAAGTCTTCATTTAAAAATAGTTTTGAATAGGCTTTAGTATCATTTTTATAACAATGAGCACAAACATACCTATTTCTTTTAATAAGCTCTAAAGCTTCTTCTAAATTAACTTGTAAAGACTCATTTTGTGTATAGTATAAATACATTTCATTTAAAGAATCTTCTAACTCTGTGTCTTTTAAAAATACAACTGC
This sequence comes from Arcobacter sp., assembly GCA_002685075.1. Classification (GTDB taxonomy): domain Bacteria; phylum Campylobacterota; class Campylobacteria; order Campylobacterales; family Arcobacteraceae; genus Poseidonibacter. Next base: position 14,864 of record NYWO01000116.1, on the reverse strand, counting down.
TTCTTCCATAAATTCGATAACATTTTCGCCACTTGATTTAATATTTAAAAATGCATTTTTAACATCTGAAAATCTCATATCAAATTTAGCACCAACTAAAAGAACTTCTTTTAAGTTCTTTAAGTCATTTTCTTGGAAATAATATTGTAATAATAAATTTATATAATGATCTCTTACATCTCCATCTAAATCTTCAATATACTCAAAAACTTCATTTGCATCTTCAATTTTTTTATTTTGAATTAACTCGTTATGTAATACGCCTATTTCAGCAATTATCTCATGTAATCTATCGCTCATTTAATACCTTATTAAAATTTTTCTATTATATCAAAATATTATTTCTAATTTGATTTTTTTAAATCTTTATTTATCTTTGAATTAAGATATGTTAAAAATTCTTTTTTAGGTATTGGTTTTGAAAAATAATAACCTTGTGCAATATCACATTCTAGCTCTTTGAGTTTTTCTAATTGTTCTTTAGTTTCAACACCTTCTGCTACAACTTTTAAATTCATAACTGAGGACATAGATATAATAGTACTAACAAGAGTATAATCTTCTACATCGATAAAACTCTTGTCAATTTTAATAATATTAAAAGGATATTTTCTTAAATAACTTAAAGAAGAATACCCTGTACCAAAATCATCAAGTGCAAGGCTTATTCCTAATTCTTTAAATTCTCTTAATCTATTTTCTACTCTTATTTCTTTATCAATCAAAACTCCTTCTGTAACTTCTATTTCTAGAAGTTCTGGTTTAATCTTATTTATATAAAGTTCTTCTTTTATAAAATTAATGATATTTTCATTTAAAAGTTGTTTTGGCGATACATTAACGGCTACACACAATTCTACATCAAATTTCTGCTTAATTGTAGCTATTAATTTTATGGATTCTTTTATTACAAACTCTCCCATAGAGATAATTAATCCTGTTTGTTCAGCAATAGGAATAAACTCTTCTGGAGATATAAATTTTAGATTTATATTATTCCAACGTATTAATGCTTCAGCTCCAATTATATTTGATTTAGAAATATCAAATTTAGCTTGATAATAAACTTCAAATTCATTATTTACCAATGCATCACTCATTTGTTGTTCTATTTTATTTTTACGAAGAAGATCATTATTTAATTTTTCATTGAAGAAAACAAATGTGTTTTTTCCATTATCTTTAGCTTTATACATTGCTATATCTGCATTTTTTAGATAATTTTGTATTTTATTACTTGGATTGTCAAGATTTGTAGTAATTCCAATACTTGTTGTAATAGTAATTTTATTTTCTTTAATTTCAAAAGGAACACTAAACGCTTTTAATATCTTTTTTACTGTTTTTGAAATATCTTCTACATTATTAATTTCAGATAAAAGTATTATAAACTCATCTCCTCCAAAACGACTAACAGTATCTTTTTCTCTTAGACAACTAGTCAATCTTTTTGCAGTCTTTACTAATATATAATCTCCAAAATCATGACCTAAGGTATCATTCACTTTTTTAAAATTATCTAAATCAATAAAGAGAACAGCAAAGATTTTATTGTTTCTTTTAGATTCTTTTATAAGTTGAGTTAAACGGTCATTAAATAAAGCTCTATTTGGTAAATTAGTTAAAATATCATAATTAGCTTGATATTGAAGTCTCTTATTTTGTTGTTTTTTTAGTGTAATATCTTCTTTTACTACAAGATAATTACTTACTTTATCATTTTCATTTAAAATAGCTGAGAAATAAATATATTCCCAGTAAAGTTCTTTATTCTTTTTATATAACTGCAGTTCACCTTCCCAAGTATTTTTATTATTTATACTTTCAATAATCTCATCATATTTTTTTGTAGTAATTATATTAAAATCTAAGAAATTTGGTTTTTTACCTTTAACTTCATCTAAAGTAAATCCAGATGTTTTTTCAAAAAACTTATTTACATACTCAATATTTAAATTTATATCTGTAATCATAATTGATACAGGACTTTGTTCAATAGCTTGTGTAAAAATTTCAATTTTCTTTCGTGAAGCCTTTCTTTCCGTAATATCAAAATATGTTCCAATTACCCATTTTACTTCATTATCTTCTTTATAAGTAGTTTTATATTGAATTAAATCTCTTTTTTCATTTTTTCCATTAGGAATTAAAATCTCGTAAGTAGTTGTGCCACCTATTTTAATTAGTTCTTTTTCTATATCTTGTTGTTCTTCTAGAAGTTTTCCATTTAATAAGAAAGTCATATCATTAGCAATAATTTCTTCTTTTTCTTTATTAAAAAAAGCTGCAAATTTTTTGTTACAATCAACATATTTTCCATTTATATCTTTAATATAAACAGGAATATTAATACTATCTATTAAAAGTTCTTGAAATTTTAATTGTTTTTCAAAGTTTAACTGATACTCTTTTATTGAACTTAGCATCACTTTAAAGTTTTTTATGAGATGACCTATTTCATCGTTACTTTCTTTAATATCAATATCAAAATCAAAATTTCCATTTCCTATATTCTTTGTAAGTCTAGCAAGTTGTTTTAATGATTTTGTTACATAACTAATATAATAAAATAATATTAAAAAAAGAAAAAACATTAAAGAGATTGAAGTTATAATAACTTTTATTTTAAAGTTATCTAAAAAATCTTCAATATTTTTTGTAGTATAAGTTATATGTAATTCACCTATTAAATTTTTATCATCCTGTAAAAAAAATCGACTTTTTATTAAATCTTCTTCATTGAGTTTTTTAGTATCAAGTTTAAATTCTATTACTTTTTCATAATCAATTAAATTAATTTCTACAATGTCTCTATCATAATATAAAGAATTAAGAGAGATAGTTATATTTTCTTTATTTAAATCAAATAATAATGAAGTAATCATTTTTTTATAGACTTTTTCATTATAAATTCGTTTATTATCTAATATTTCTAATCTTTGGTTTCGCTCATTCTCAATTATAATATTTAAAATAACCGTTACAAATAACCCTGTTACTACAAATGTAAATAAGAAAATTTTATTTAATAAAGTCATTTAACCTCTTTTACAACTCAAGTAATAATATTGTATAATTAATAAGATTAAATAAGCTAGTAAGAAAAGAGGCAATTTATGAAATTTACATCTTTATTAATAATAACATTACTATTTAATATTTTACAAGCAGAAGAAAATATTACAATAATTCCTCCTCAATCAAATTCTGATATCTCTCATAATTATTTTTCAAAAATTTTAAAAGAATCTTTAGAAGATGATTCAAGAAAAGTAAATATATTACATTCAAAAGAAATGAGTCAAGAAAGAGCTTTAATTGAATTAAAAAAGAATAGAACAATTGATGTAATGTGGACAGGAACTTCAATAAAAAGAGAAAAAGATTTAAGAGCAATTAAAATACCCCTTTTAAAAGGTTTATTAGGATATAGAGTTTTTATTATAAATAAAGAAGATGAAAAAAAATTTAATAAAATAAATACAATAGAAGAATTAAAAGAACTAAGAGCTTGCCAAGGTGCACAATGGCCAGATACAGAAATATTAGAAAAATCTGGATTAAATGTAGTTAGAAATACTAATTATGAAGCTATGTTTTTACAGTTAAGCATTAAAAGGTGTGATTATTTTCCAAGAGGTATTTATGAAGGATATAGTGAAGTTGAAGCAAGAAAAGATTCATATCCAACTTTAATGATTTATGATAAAGTTATTTTATATTATCCTTTTCCTATGTATTTCTTTGTCTCGAAAAGAAATGAAGACTTAGCTTTAAGAATAGAAAAAGGCCTATTAAAAATGATAGATAATGGTAATTTTGATACTTATTTAAAAGAAAACTCAAGTACAAAATATTTATATAGTACAAATAAATGGCAAAATCGAAAAATATTTAAAATCTCAAACCCTTTATTATCTCCATTAACAGATATAACAAATACTAAGTTTTGGATAGTTCCTAAATTCTAAATAGAAATTCTAACTACAAACTCTACTCCTTTATACTCTTTATTATTATGAGTAAACTCTACATTATGAGCAACAATTGTACCATTTAGCTGTTTTGTAACAATTTGATTAGTCATATATAAACCAATTCCTGTACCTATTGATTCATGCTTTGTAGTAAAATAAGGTTCAAAGATTTTCTCAATTAACTCATCTTTTATTCCACCACCATTATCTTTAATTTTTATAATAATCTCTTTTTGATTTTTTTTGATTCTAATACTAAAATATCTATCATATTTTTTTTCAGATAAAGCATCTTTTGCATTATTATAAATATTTAACAAGGCTTGAATAAAAATATTCTCATTATAATCATAACTTACATCTTCAATATCTTCATTATATTCAATAAAATTACTATTAAAACTATCGACTGTAAGCTCTCTAACCCTTTTTATAGTATCTTTTAAGTTATTATGTTCTACTGTATTTAAATTATCTTTAAAGAAGTTTCTAAAGTCGTCAATAGTACAAGAAAGATGCTGTGTGTGCTTATTTATTTTATCAAGATTCTTTGAAATATCTTTTTTATCAAAGGTATCATCAAGAGCTAAGTTCAATTTTAAACCTGTAGCAACAGTTGATATTACAGATAAAGGTTGTCTCCATTGATGAGCAATATTTCCAATCATTTCTCCAATTGCAGAAGTTCTTGATTGTTGAAAAATCATTCTTTGTTGTAAAATATGTTCTGTTATATCAGTCATATATCCTAAGTAATGTGTAATTTCACCATCTTCATATAAAAGTACAGTACTATCTAAAATCCATTTTTCTTTGCCTTTTATCGTTTTTATTCTATATGGCTCATGCTTTATATAATCTTCTTTTTTCTTTATTGCTTTTTTAAATTCAAGATTTATTTTTTTTAAATCCTCCTTATCTACCAATGAACTATATGTTAAATTTCTATTTATAAATTCATCACTGCTATATCCAGTTAGTTTATAAATACTCTCAGATACATATTCAATACTTTTACTCTCATCATTTTTCCATTTAAAGAGAACAGTATTTCCTTTATCAAAGAAAGAAAGAATACTTTTTTGATATTTATTTAGTTCTTCAAATGTATTTTTATCAGTAATATCTTCAGAAATTGAACGATATCCTACTTTTTTATTGTCAAGATACAAAGGTTCTATATAAAGATTGAAATATTTAACTTTTTTACTTTTTGTATAGTTTTTAAGTTCTCCAATCCAAGTTTTATCATTTTCTATTGTATTCCAAATATCTTTTAATACCTCAGTAGTTGTATCTTCATGTCTCATTATTTTATGAGTTTTACCTATTAATTCTTCTTTTGCAAAACCTGATACTTTACAGTAAGCTTCATTTGCATCTGTAATTAAACCTTTTAAATCTGTAGTTATAATAAGTACATATTTATTAACCATTTTTTGTTGTTCAAAGATTTCATTATTCGCTATTGTTAATTTTTTATTTATACTATTTATTGATCTGTTTTTATAAAGAACTAATAATAAAATGATTATAAAAAAAACGCTTAAATATAAAACCTTACTGTAATCAACTGCCTCATCAACTTTAATTTCAACCCATCTTTGTACAATTGTTATTAACTGTTCTTTACTAATTTTATCTAATGATTTTTGCATAATTGAATTTAGTAAAGGTTCATCATTTCTTGAAGCAATACTAAGTTTAATATCAAACTCAAGTTTACCAGCAATCTTCAAGTCATACATTCCATGCTTTTGCATTTGATATCCAATTGCTGACATAATATCTATATATCCAAAAAGTTCTTTATTTTGAACTTTTATAAGACCTTCTTGTGCACTCTTTACTTCAATTATTTCTATGTTAGGATTTCTTTGTTTTAAAACATCAACAAAAGCATAGCCTTTTACTATTCCTACTTTTTTATTTCCAATACTTTTACTATCTTTTACAAAAAGTTGATCTAGCTTTGTAGCAATAACAAAAGGTTCAGAAGTATAAGGACGTGTAAAGTTCATAGTTGCTCTACGGCTTGGTATCTCCATAGCAACAGGTAAAATATCACATTTTCTATTTTTTATATTTTCTAAAGATTCTGGCCATGATGTAGTAGGGACTAATGTTATTGGTAAATTAATTAAACTTGATGTTAACTCAATAATATCAGCACCAATACCTTGATGTTTGCCATTTTTATCTATTTGTTCAAAAGGAAGCCAATTAGGTAAAACACACATTTTTATTTCTTTTTTTTCTTTTAAGTACTGTACTTCTTTTTTTGTGAAATTTAATAATAACTCATTATTCTTTTCTAAAGAGATGATTTTTTCTGATTTATTAAAAAACCATTTATTTTTTAAGTTTATCTTTTCTGATTCAGGGATTGAATCTAAGCCTTTATTTAAAATTGAAAGAGCTTGAGGAAAATCTTTTCTTAATGAAAAAACTAAATCAAGCTTACTATTTGGAATAAAATCGACTATTTTTATATAAGGTAAATCTAACACGTTTGCTAGATAAATAAGTGTATAACTTCCAATTATAGCATCAACCTCACCTTTGATTAACTTATTTAAAGTTTCTGATATAGAGCTTAAAGGAACTAAAATAGCACCAGTATATTTTGAAGCTAAATTTTCATCAAATAAATTTCCTTTTTGATAAGCTAATTTTTTTCCTTTTAAATCATCTACAGAATTGATATTTTTAGGATTATTATTTGCTGTGATTAATACCTTTTTTGATGATAGGTAAACTTTTGAGAAATTAAATTGTTCTTTTCTACTTTCATGAATAGCACTAGTGCTTAAACCATCAATTTGCTTTTTCTTTGCTTTTATAAGTATATCATTCCATGAACCTACAATGATTTTAAAATTAGCACCAGTATTTTTATTAATTAAATCTATAATATCTTGATCATAACCTGAAATATTTCCATCTTTATCTTTTATAATATAAGGCGCCCACTGTTCATCTGAACCTAATGTAATTGTAGGGTTTGCTTTTAACCAAGTTTTTTCATCTCCAGTTAAATTAACTTTTAAGGTATTGTTTTCAAATCCAAAAAGATTTGTAAATAGAAGTAGCGTTATAAGAAAGATAAATTTATGCATCATTAATAATCCTATGTTCATTTATAGATTATTATAATTATAGACAAAGTTTCCTCTAAATAACTTTGTTTTTGTTAATCTTTAGTTAATATAATAAAATAATAATTATTATTATGAAGATTTTACGCCCCTTCATAAAATTCTTGTTTGCCAAAATCATCAAAAATATTTCTTATTCAAATACTATTTTATTCCGTCCATTTTCTTTTGCTTTATACAATCTATTATCTGCTATTTTAACAATAGAATCAACAGTATCTTCTTGCAAAGGAACACTACATGCAACTCCACCTGAAATAGTTAAAAAATCTTTTAGATTTTTCTTTTCATATGGGATTTCCAAGTTTTTTATATTATTTTGTAAAATCTGAGTTAAAGAAACAATACTTTTATAATCTTCATCCGTAATCAAAATTATAAACTCTTCTCCTCCAACTCTAAATACAAAATCACTTGGTCTCTTACAAGTATTTCGTAGGCATATTGCTACTTCTTGAAGAACTTTATCTCCAACAATATGTCCTCTTGTATCATTTATTTTTTTAAAAAAATCTATATCTATTAAAATTAAACTTAAAAATGTTTTATTTCTTTTTGCTTTTTTTAATTCTCTTTTAAAAACTTTATCAAAATGTCTTCTATTGTATAGGTTTGTTAGTTGATCTGTTATAGAAAGTTCTTCTAATTTTTTATTAGTCTCTAAAAGTTCTGTTTCAGCTTGAATTCTTGCTTTTTTTTCTCTTATTAAGCTAATTGTTTTTAATGATAGATGATCATACATTGATAAGATAGTTTCTACTAGATTCTTCATAGACTCATTTTCATGTTCATTAGCTTCGCTAACAGCTTCATCTATTTTTTTACCTTGATTTAAAGATTGTAGAATAAGAGCAAGTCTCATATCTTCATTAACAATATGAAAAGCTAACCATTTTGTTAAAAAAAGAAGAACTTCTTCAGCTGTTTGAGTAAAAGAATTATCTTTATTTTTTTCTTTTATTTTTAAAATTTCAGATAAGAAAGAGTAATAACTTTGTTTATGTAGTATTTCTAAGTCATTTCAGTATACTTGATTATAACTCTTTTTGATTTATTTTGAATAAAAATTTTAATTTTGAGTATTTAATAATGCTTATATCATTTTAAGATATACTCAGTATAAATTGAATAGAGGAGCTATTATGGCAAAAGGTAAAGACGTTCAAAAATCTTTTAAAACAGCATCAACAAAATCATTAAAAGAAAAAAGAGCAGAGAAAAAAGCAAAAAAAGCTGGAAAGTAAGTTTTATATATAAAATATTGGTGTCAAAATTGACACCATATTTCAGTTGTCCCAATGATTATTCTTTAGTAGAATCATTTTCTGTAGTATTCGTCTCTTCATTGTTTTTAGCTAGTTTTTTCTTACGTTTCTCTTCTTTTTTCTTCTCTTTTTCTATTTCACGCGCTCGTTTCTCATAATTGTAATTTACTTTAGCCATTATTAATCCTCTTAATTTATATTTTTATCAACATTCTTTGAATATTCAGTATAACAAACTTCTATAACATTTAACATTAACTTTTAATTACTAAATATTAATAATAAAAGATATTTAACATTTATCAATCATTTTTTTAACGCTTTTATGTTATTTATTGTATTATATTAGTTATTAATGCACTGTGTATAATTTGGAGGAAAGATGAATTTATTGAATAATAAAGAAAATACCATATTACTCACGATACGTTATGCACCGATAGTTTTTATTCTTTTATTATCTTTATCTTTTACTTATTATTTATCATCTCAGCATACCTCAAATCTAATAAAAGAACAAACAAGTATTAAAAACGATTATATAAAAACAAATAAAGAATATATAAAAAATAATATTAAAAACACTATCAATCAATATATAAATGATGATTTTTCAAGATCAAGAGAATTATTAAAAAAGAATTTAAAACAAAAAATAAATATAGTTTACACTACTATTAATAATATATATCAAAAAAATAAAGATATATTACCAAAAGAAGAAATAGTACGCCATATAAAAGAAGCTATTGAAACTTTACGCTTTAATAAAGGACAAGGATATTTTTTCATTTATGACTTAGAAGGAAACAATATTTTACATCCAACACATAAAGAAAGAGAAGGTAAAAACTTTTTTAATGCACAAGATATAAATGGTACTTTTATTGTTCAAGAATCAATTAAAATAGCAAAAAGTAAAGAGAAAGAAGGATTTCAAAGATGGTATTTTCCTGAAAGCATTAATTCATCTAATCAAAAGGAAAAAATTGGATTTATAAAAAAACTTGAGTCTTATGATTGGTTTATTGGTACAGGAATTTATATAAAGGATTTTGAAGAGTTATTAAAAGAAAAAATTCTAGAAGACTTAAAAAAAGTAAAATATATAAATAATGAATATATTTTTGTTATGGATTTTGATGGTAATTTATTACTTAAAAACAATCAAAGAATCAAAAACATAAATGTCTTTAAGAAAAACAATTCACCTAAAACAAGTAAAAAATTTCAAGACTTTATAAAATCAAAGAATAACACAGCCTTTACAGAATATTATGTAAAAGATAAAAAGAATAAAGACTATTTAAAAATATCATACTTAATGAAAAATCCAAGTTTACAATGGGTATTTGGTACTGGATTTAATATACAAAAAGTTGATGCAATAATAAAGCAAGAACATGAAAGGCTTGTTAACGAATATAATAATAATATCAAATATTTAATACTTGTTTCTCTTTTTATTACAAGTGTTTTACTTATAATTTCATATTTTGTTTCTAGAATTATTGAGAAAAAATTCAATAAATACGAAAAATATATTATTAAGCAAGAAAGAATAAAATTTGAATCAATGAAAAAAGAGCTAAGAGATATTTTTGATAATCTTCCTATGCTATTATTCTATAAAGATATAAAAAACAATATTTTAACAGTAAATAAGAAAACAGCCCAATCTCTTAACCGCACAGTAGATGAATTAACAAATGTTACTTCAAAAGAAATTTTTCCTAATGATTATGAAGATTATTATAAAGATGATTTAGAAGTTATAAACTCAAAAAAAGCAAAACATGAATTTGTAGAAGCTTATGAATCCGTAGATGGCCCTAGAATATTAAACAGTTCAAAAATACCTATCTTTGATAAAAAAGGGAATGTAGTGAATATTATGATATTCTCAATAGATATTACAGATAAAGAAAGATTAGAAAAAGAGAATAATAAGCAAAGAAATATTTTATATCAACAAAGTAAGTTTGTAACTATGGGAGAGATGATAGCAAATATAGCCCATCAATGGAAACAGCCTTTATCTACAATAACAGCAGCAGCCAGTGGATTAAAAATCCAAAAAGAAATGGACTGTCTAAGCGATAAACAATTTGCTTCATCTCTTGAACTTATTAATAATTCAGCTAAACATTTAGCTCAAACAATTGATGATTTTAGAGATTTTTTTAAACCAGATAAAACAAAATTTGAAAATGTTAGTATTTTAGAAACAATAGATAAAACATTAAAATTTTTAGAACCAAAGCTTAAAACACAAAATATAGAGATAATAAAAGATATCAAAAATATCCAAATACAATCAGTTCAAAATGCTCTTATCCAAGTTTTAATAAACTTAATAAATAATGCTAGAGATGAATTAATCAAATATGATTATAAAAGGCTAATCTTTATAAATGCATACAAAAAAAATGATTACATATTTATAGAAATAAAAGATAATGCTAAAGGAATTTCAGAAGATATAAAAGATAAGATATTTAATGCTTATTTTACAACAAAAGATAAAAAAGAAGGAACAGGAATAGGACTGTATATGTCTAGGGATATTATTACAAAACTTTTAAATAGTGAAATATACGTAGAAAATGAAACTTATTCTTACAAAGATGAAAAATATAAAGGTGCTAAGTTTACGATTAAATTAAATATTCAATTTATATAAAAATATACTATAATTATACATCTTAGTATAAGGGTTTTATAAATGAAATACATATTATTTCTTTTTTTTACAATTAGTTTTTTATTTTCAGCACAAATAGACACAAAATTATTTGAAAATGTTCAAGATACAAGGTATCTAAAAGAGATAGAAACTACCATCTTACAATCAGAAAAAGAAAACTCAAAAGATATTGAGACTATAAATACTGAAAAAAAACATTTAAAACAGTTAATTGAAGTTTATTCAACAATAATTACTGTTAAAGAGTTTGATCTAAGTTTATTAAATCAAGAAAAAAACTTATTAGATTCACTTTTCAAATCAGTATTTTATATCACTGAACTTAAAATCAAAGAAAAGAATCAAAATCAATTATCTATTGAAATACAGAATAAACTATCTTTAATAAAAAAAAGAATAGAAAATATAGTTGAAGAGGATAAGAAGAATTTACTAACATATCAATTACAATATGCCTATTATAAACTTCAAAAAAATAATATACAAAATAGAATAGATTTATTTACACAAACAAGAGAAATTGTATTTAAATCCATAATTATAGCCCTTAATAAAAAAACAAAACTTACTGGAATTAATATAGAAAAAGAAATAGAAGCTTTTGATGAAAAAATGAGAAAATTAGTTTTGCAAAAAACTAGTTTTGAAATCGACTTAGAAAAAGAGATTATAAATGAAAATATTAAAAATAAAGATCAACTAACTAAAGAAATATCAAAATATGAAGACTTAATTCAAAAGGTATCTATAGAGAAAATCGACTTATTAAATAAAGTTATTATTAATAATTTAATGCAAAGTAAGCATAAAGAATATTTAAAAATACAAGAGCAAGTTGATTCTTTAATAATATCTTTAAGTGGTAATTTAAAAGATATTTACATGGAACAAAATAACATAATCAAAGATATTGCAAAAAAGATTTTAGGAAATACAAAAATCTTTTTAGGAAGTTCTTTAACTCAAAGTGTAAACTATTATAAAGATTTTAAAAATCTTTTTACTTCTACTCTTTTTATTTTTAATGAACAAGCAATAAGTTTATTAAGTATTATAAGAGCTCTATTTTTAATCACATTAGGGTTTACAATTGGTTCCTTATATAAAAGATGGATAAATAAGATTTCATTAAAATGGCCAAACATGAGTCAAATGTCTTTAAAACTAACTTCTAATGTAGGTTTCTATCTAATAATATTTATTACAATAATGATTTCAATGAGTAGTCTTGGAATTGATATGTCTTCTATATCTTTAATAGCGGGGGCTTTATCTATTGGTATAGGTTTTGGTTTGCAGACTGTTGTTTCAAACCTAATAGCCGGAATTATTTTAATGTTTGAAAGAACAATTAGAATTGGGGATATTATAGAAATAAATGACATTCTAAAAGGTACTGTAACAGATATAAGAATTAGGTCAACTACTATTAAAACATTTGATAATATCGATATAGTTATTCCAAACTCATCGTTTATTCAAAATAATGTAATCAACTGGACTTTAGATGATCCAACAAGAAGATTACATATAGCTTTTGGTGTTGCATATGGAACAAAAGTTGAAAAAATAAAAGAAGTAATTTTAGAAGAATTAAAACAAAGTGATTTAGTTTATGTAAAGAATGATGAAAATAAAAAGCCTGAAATAAGATTTGAAAATATGAATACAAGTAGTATAGACTTTGAATTATTAGTTTGGGTAAAAGCAAATGATAAAGTCAATGTAAACTCAATAAAATCTGATTTTTTAACACTTATTTATAATTGTTTATATAAACATCAAATTGAGATTCCTTTCCCTCAATTAGATTTACATGTAAAAAGAGATTCAAATAAAAATTTAAGCTCTTAAATATAAAAGAATTAAAAGAAAAACAACTAAAGAAAAAGCCAATTTATCGATCTTTATTTAGTTTAGAAAAAAATTAAGAAAACTTTTAGCTAAAAAAATTTTTTATGATTTATAATTCCATATTAAAATACAATTATTTAAGAAAGGGGTATGAAAATGAGAAGATTAACAAATAAGGATTTAGTAAACTTATATTATGAAGAACTTTGGAATAAAAAGAATAAAGAGTATATTGATATTCTTTTTGATGATAATATTACTTTTCATGGCTCATTAGGTCTTTCTTCAAATGGAAAAGAAGAATTCGAGCAGTACATGGATATGATACAAACTGCAATACCAGCACTGTTTCATAGTATTATTGATATTGTTGTTGATGACCAAAACATAGCGGTACGAGCTTTATATACAGGAAAACATACAGGAAAACTTTTATCTTATGAAGCTACAAATAATAGAATTAGATATAATGGAGCTACTTTTTTTAAATTTAGTGAAGGTAAAATAAAAAGTATATGGGTATTAGGTGATTTAAATACGCTTATCAAGCAATTAGATAATTCTGTTAATTAATAACAATCATTCCCAAAGGATATAGATGAAAGATAAAATTGTAGTAGGAAGAAGAGAGTTAATATCAATTCTAGATCTTAACTTAGTTGATTTAGATGCAAAAGTTGACACAGGTGCAGATTCAAATGCCTTACATTGTGATAATATCGTGATTGAAGACGATATGGTGCACTTTTGCCTACTAGATGAAGTTCATGAATCATATCATGGTAAAAGAATTTCTTTACCTCTTTATAAAGTGAAAAAAGTTAAAAGTTCAAATGGAGAAATACAACTTCGTCCATCTATAAAAGTTTCAGTAGAATTTTTTGGAAAAAAATATAAAAGTGTAATATCTTTAACAAACAGAGCCGATATGAAATTTCCTATGTTAATAGGACGAAGATTCTTAAAAGATAGATTTTTAGTAGATGTATCAAAAGAAAATTTATCACAAAAAGGCAAATAAATGAAAGTATATATATTATCAAGAAACCCAAGTTTATATTCAACAGCTAGATTAGTTGAAGCAGCACAAGAAAAGAACTGGGATGTTAGAGTTATTGACTATTTAAAATGTACTATTGAAATAATGAAAGGTGAGTTAGTAATTAATTACCTTGGGAAAGTTTTACCAACACCTGATGCAATTATTCCAAGAATTGGAGCAAGTAGAACATTTTATGGTACGGCTATGGTTAGACACTTTGAGATGATGGATGTATTTAGTACTTCAGGAAACTTAGCAATTGCTAGATCTAGAGATAAACTAAGAAGTTTACAAGTTTTATCTAAAAATGATGTAGATATGCCTAAGACTGTTTTTGCTTCAAATAAATCATCTGCAAAAGATGTTATTGCACTAAGTGGAGGAGCACCATTAGTTTTAAAAATTCTAGAAGGTACTCAAGGTGTTGGAGTTGTTTTAGTAGATAGTGAAAAAGCTGCAAAATCAGTTCTAGATGCCTTTTATGGAATGGATGTAAACTTACTTGTTCAAGAGTTTATTGAAGAAGCAGGAGGAGCGGATATTAGAGCTTTAGTTGTAGGTGGTGAGGTTGTAGGAGCTATGAAAAGACAAGGTGCTGAAGGTGATTTTAGATCAAACTTACACCAAGGTGGAAGTGCAACAGCTTATAAGCTAAATAGAAAAGAAAAAGCTACAGCACTTGCAGCTGCAAAAGCTATGGGACTTGGTCTTTGTGGTGTTGATATGATTCCATCTAGTCGTGGTCCTTTAGTTATGGAGGTAAATTCATCTCCAGGATTAGAAGGAATTGAAAAATCAACGAAACTTGATATTGCAGGAAAGATTATGGATTATATTGAAAAAAGTGTAACACCAGCAGAT
>NYWO01000115.1 GCA_002685075.1 Arcobacter sp. | reverse complement strand
TTTGAAATCTTATTTAATTCCTCTTCTTTAATCTCTTTGTCTTTTTCTTCTGCAATTCTTGCTAATCTTTTTTCTTCTGCTATTTTCGCTAGTTTTAATTCTTCTGCTTTTTTAAGCTCTTCTGCAAGTTTCTCTTTTTCTAATCTTTCTTTTTCTTTTTTTGCTAATTCTTCTTCAATTGCATCTAATTTATTTTGTTCTTCAGCTTTTTTATCTTCAATAAGTTTCCTTAATTCATCTCTATTTGTATCAATCTCTTCATTATCTTCAAAATTAACAGCATCAACTTTTGGATTATTCTTAAAATATGATTCTTGAGTTCTAAATATTCTCTGAATAAAAGGCTTGTTTTTCTTTAAATTATTTGATAATTCAGATATTCCAGCAACAGCATCATCACTTGAAGCATAAACTCCTGTCATAATAATCATTTTACCACTATTAGAAACTACAATAATCGAGTTATCTTCTAAGTTATGATTTGATACAAATGATTGTGCATCTTCAATAGTATCAAGAGAAGCTAAAAAAATTGAGAAGTAATCTTGTGGAGCTGTAAGGAATTCTTTTTCAAAATCTGTAATCTCATTAATATTTTCTATATCATCTATTTCTACTGTTTCATCATTTTTATTTTCTACTGTATTTAAAACTTTTGTTTTTTTTGCTTCTTCTTTTGATAAATTTATATATTCATATTCTATTTTTTCTTTTTTTTCAATATTAAATTCAAAATTATCTTCATACTGTTTTTTTACAAAAGATACTCTTTCAACAATAGGAAAGATTTTTCCATTTTTAGACTTAAAGCTATTAACTTTATTTTCTAAAGTTTTATTATAATTTTCATAGACACCTGAAACTAATTTTATAAGTTGTCCATTATCTCCATATTTAAAGAAGAAAGATTCATCATAGATCTTATTATCTAAAACAAATTTTTCTAAATTATCAAGATTAGTAAATGAAGAGATATTTATAGTATAGTTACTATCTTTTGAATCTAAAAACTTATTTTTAAATTCAACATTTGTTTTAAACTCTTCTTTTTTTACTGCTTGTCTAATTTTTTCTACTATTTTTATTTTTGGCTTTGGCTTTTTAATTACAACTTTTAAACCATTTATATACTTATTATATAAAGCTTTTATATCTTTAACTTTTTTTACTTTATATTTTCTATTTGTATCTTTTTCTTTAAAAGTTTTTAAATATTCTTTTGCTTCTTGTATAGTTTTAAAATTATTATGAGCTATTCTTGTTTCAATATTATATGAATTTACAATATCATAAGAGAATGAATTTTTATCTAGTTTATTCTCTTTTATAAAATCAAAGGAATCATAAATATTTCCAAAAGAAGAGATTTCTATCATATAACTATAATCATCGAAAGTAATAAATTCTTTTAAAAATTTATTTATATTCTCATTAATAGAATTTTTTACAATTGGAAAAGGAATATCTTTAATATTTTCATCTTTTTTTTCATCATCTAAAAGACCATTATCATCTGTACTTTTTATTACTTCACCTGTTTTTAAATCAATACCTAAAGTATCTTCTTTATCAGGGAAAATCGAGATTTTATAATCACTTTTAGTAAAATCTATAAACTTTGGATTTTCAGGATCTACATCAAAAAATGATGCTAAGTCTCCACTTAATTCTAAGATATTAAAGAAATCAGTAATATTACTTTTTTCATAGTTTACATATTCAGTTTCTGCTGTATTTAACTGTCTTTGGCCTTGTAATAGATTATTTAAATCTTGTTCACCTAACTTAAAAGCATCCCAATACGAACTAACCATTTTTCTAGATGCTTTTACTTCTGTTATTGTGCTTTCTAAAGCTTGTGAAACTGACACTATTGAAGTATAAACTTTTGATAAGTTCCATTTTAATTTTTTCTTTTCTTCAGATACCTTATAGTTTAAATCTCTTATTTTACTATTTGAAGTAAGTACTTTATTTTTATCTTTTCCACCATTGAAAATATTATATGAAACCTGAATTTTTCCATTTATATCTGTTTCATCTTCTTCTAAATCTTCTGCCTCTGTAGATTTTTTATAAGACAATTCAAAATCTACTTGTGGCCTAAAACTTGCTTTTGCTTTCTTTTGAAGGAATTTTTCATCTTCTATTGTTTTATAATAGTTTACTAATTCTTTATTATTCTCTAAAGCTCTTTTATATAACTCATCAAAGTTACTTATATTTACATCAAAGTTCTTTTCGTAAGGTAATGTTTTTTCAAAATTTACACCAACGATGTATTCATAGTATCGTAGAGATTCTATAAATTTTGAGTTAACCTTTACAAGTTTTGTCATTGCATTTGCAACATTTGCTTTTATTGAAGTTAAATCACCAATTGAAGCAGCACCATTATCATATTTAATAGTAACAATCTCTAAAATCTTTTTTAGCTTCTTCATGTTTCGTTCATTAACCATTACAGAACGACTTGTAAATACAACATCAAAATAAGCTTTTATAGCTTTTTTAATCTCTTTTTCTAATGTTGTTTTATACTGATTTTTAGCAACTTCTAGTTTCTTTTCAACACTTCTTACATTATTGAAAGTTGCCCCACCTGAATAAATATTTTGTTTTAAAACAACACTAAAATTATTATCATTAAAATATTTGAATTTTTTAAAATCTTCATCACTTGGAGTTGATCTTGTTTTTCCATAGTTATATTCTGCATTAACAGTTGGATAATAGTCAGCCATTGCATCTTTTAATTTTAATTCATATTGAATTACTTTTTCTCGTGCTGATTTTAATACATCAGTTCTTGATAATGTTTCAAGAACAACGTCAATTAATTTTACTTTTGTATAATTACTTACATCAATAGTACTATTTTCTATATTTGACTTAGGATCTTTTGGTACTGAAAAAACATCAACTCTTTGTTGTTTATTTATAGGTTCTAAAGGTATTTTTATTCCTTCAATTCTATTAAGTTTTGATGGTGTAATTAAGTTTAAATCTTTATTATCATCATCTAATGCATTCATTGATGCTGACATATATAATAAGATTACTGAATACTTTAATATATTTTTATTCACTATTTTTTCACCCTAATTACTAAATAACCATTATCTTCATTTATTTTTTCTTTAATCTTTGTACTTGCTAATAAATCAACTCTTACATCTTTTTTATCATAATCAAGTTTTCTAATTAAATTTCTAACACCAATAGTTCTAGCTAAAGAAACTTGTTTTGCAATAGTTGCACTTGCTAAACTTTTTGGATCAGCTGCTGTAATCATAATCTTATGATTACTATATTTCTTTTTTGTATTTGTTATAAATACTTTTAGTTTTTTTGTAATTTCGTTATCAATGAAAATTTCATTACCTTTGAATGTAACTATAAAATATTCATCTGTTGAAATAGTAGCTTGTTTAGATTTATTATCATCATCTTTGATATCTTTTACATCTATTCCACCAGATTCTATTTGTGCTTCTTTTTTATCTTTAGATTTTGTAATTCTTTCTTCAATAATCTTTTTTAATCTAATTATTTCAGTTTGCATTACTTGCACATTTGGTGTTGGCTGTTTTTGTGTTTCTGCTTCAGTAGTTGATTCAGATTCTTTAACTATCTCTTCTTGAATTTTTATTTCTTTTGGATTGTCATTTAAAATCAAATCCTCAGTTGTAATAGAACCAGTATATGAAACTTTATACTTAAACTGAGCATAATATCCAAGATTCACCAATACAACTAATAAAAATAAAAGCATTACAAGAATAACTGAAGAGAAGATATCAACGAATGATGGCCAGGGGTTAAACTCTTCTTCACATTTATTTGCCATATATTAAAAACCTATTTACTTTCTAATTTATTAATTCTATTGTTTAAAGAACTTACTAATTCTATAAGTAATTTATTATTCTCTTCTTGCAAAGCAAGACTTTT
Source organism: Arcobacter sp. (assembly GCA_002685075.1). GTDB lineage: Bacteria > Campylobacterota > Campylobacteria > Campylobacterales > Arcobacteraceae > Poseidonibacter. The sequence goes on along the minus strand of NYWO01000115.1, from coordinate 42,998 downwards.
TTTAATTGTTCTATGCTCTGCTAATATCACATTTGATATTTCTTGCAATGACTCTTCCATCATTGATGCATTTGAAAATTGATTTACGTTTAATTCTCTCAAATTATTTACAATATTTTCTAACAATACTGATTCTTTTTCAATACTACTATTTGTATTTACTAAGTTTTCAGTTATTAGATTATAAATATCTTCTGATGATTTATTTGATTTATCAAGCTTATCGGTAAAGTCACCCATAGTATCAACAAAAACGTCTAAGAATCCACCTTTTATATTCATACCTTGAGAAGATGTAGAAGATATAGCATCTAAACTTTGATTTGATTCTTGTATTTGTTGCATAGAATCTGAACTTTGTGAGTCAATAATTTTACCCTTCATCCAATCTTCAATATCATGCATAAATGCTGCTTGATTTCTAGTAAGAATATATTGCATAATATTTAATATAACAGCTGAAGCAACTCCAAATAGCGAAGAGGCAAACCCAATAGACATTCCGCCAAGAGGTCCTGCAAAACTTGTCATTACTTCACCAATATCAATATCATCTCCACCAAAAGATAAGATAATTGCACCCATTTCATCAATCGCTACAAGAAGTCCTGTAAATGTTCCAAATAAACCAAGCATTAAAGATGTTCCTACGAAGAAACTTGTATAACCTTTTTGGTTAAAGAACTGTTCACTAAGCCATTCTGTTACATCTTTTGCTTCACTTTCTGTAAAGTAAAGTACACCTTTCTTTGCTCTTTTATTAAACATATGTGCAATAGTTGCAGGGAAAATTCCAGTAATACCTTTTAGATAAAACTCTAAGGCTTGACCTTTTTTATATGCTAAAATACCAAATGTTCCAGAAAGCATTGTAAGTTTTATAGCTGCTTGATATAAAATCAAAAGTCCAATAGCAAAGATTGTTAAAATAGCAACGTTAAATGTTAATGTTGCCATAAAGAATGACATAATTAAATCAACATTAGAGAATACTAGGAAAACTAGAAAAAGAATAAATATAAAATAAATCTTTAATATTTTTATACGTCTCATCAAAAGCCTTTTAGAACATGAATAGTAATATAGAAATTACTAAACCTAAAGCAACTGTTGTAACAGTCTTTGTCATATTATGTACAATATTTACAAAAGCATCACTTCCAGCTACTGTTTCTCCAAATACTATAACACCGATAACATTACCATTTATATCTGATACTTTTTGTGCTGATCTAAAATATGTATCACCTACAGAATAGCCTTTATCTAACATATTTTTAAAGTCATCTTTACCAGCTTCTAAAATTTTTGCTGTAAATTGACCATCAAACTTTAATTCTTCTACATGTAAAGTATCTACAAGTTCTTTATATTTTCCATTTCTAGCTTTTATTGATAATTTATTTAACATTCTTTCTTCTAAGGCAAAAAGGAAAATTAAATCATCTCTTAAATACTCTTTTTTAAAGCTATTAATTTCTTCTTTTAATTCTAAAATACCAACTAAAGTATCATCTGCTAAAATTGGTTCTAAATAAACATAAAAAACACCATCTTGTAATACTTCAAGTCCAAAAGCTTTTGATTTTGTAGCAATTACAGAATTTACACTATTTCTATATTGACTTACTTGATTTAATACTGGATAGAAGTTTAAGTTTAAAGATTCAAAACCACTTTTTTTGAAATTCTCATTAAATAAATTAACTTCATCTGTTACGGCAGTTAATTCGTTGTTTACAATATCTTCTATTAAAACTTTATTTGTTTTAAGAGTCATAAGTATTTTTTGGAAAGAGTCTTCTTTTTTCAAAACTCTATTTTTATAATTTTTTACATAATTTGTAGAAATATTATTATAAACATCTTGTGAAACATTGTTGGTTAAACTTGTAAGAATATACAAAGATAGAAAAATACCTGATATTGAGACTACAGCAAGAATTGTAAACCACAATCCTTTCTTTTTTTTCAAATCTTTTAGAAAATTTTGAAGAAACTTAAAAAAACTAAACATATAAACCTCGGGATTGTAACTTTAAAGTAGTTTATATTATCTAAAAACTACTTTTTATTTATTAAAAAGTAATTTATTATAGCTAAAATTAAAAAAAATAATACTATTACTGTTCAATAAGTGCGTTTTTCCCGATATTTTTTAAAGGTTTAATAATATATTGTAAAATTGTTTTCTTTCCTGTTAATATATTTATGTTTGCAACCATACCTGGTAAGATTGGTAAATCGGGAGCAAATTGGTTAACATCTGCTTTTACTTTAACCAAATAGAAAATACTTCCGTTTCTATCTTCAAAAGAATCTGCAGAAATAGATATTATTTGAGCATCTAATAATCCATACTTAGAGAAGTCGTAAGCAGTAATTTCCACTGAAACTTCTTGCCCACTCCAGATTAATGCTCTATCAGATGTATTTATCTTAGCTTCAATAGTTAATGAATCTTCGATAGGTGTAATTTCTGCCATCTTATCACCTGCTTTTACAATTCCACCAACTGTATAAAAATAAAGTTTATTTATAATTCCATTTACAGGAGAAATAACATCTTTTCTAAGTTCCCTATCTGTATTTGCCTTATTTTTTTCTATAAGTTTATTTATCTCTGCTTTTATTGTTGAATACTTTTGTAAATGATTTGATCTAATTTCTGATTTAACAGTTTTAATTCTACCTCTTGCCTCTTGTATCTCTTCTTTTATTATAGGAATTGAATTTCTTGTTTCTGATAACTTTGTAACAATACTTTGTTTTTTTGAAAGTTCACCAATGTATTGTTTTTTTGAAACAACTTTCTTCTTATATAAAGATTCAAGTATTTTCATATTTGCTTGGGCAAGATTAAGTTCTAAATTAAGATTATCAAATTTTGTTTGTGCTTCTTTTAATTTATATTTTTTTTGCTTAAGTTGATCTTCGGCTATACTTATTTTTGTTTCTCTATTTTTTAAATCTTCATTAAAAATTCGTTTTTCATTTGCAATAATATCTGGAATATTTTCAAGTAATTTTTTTGAGAAAACAACTTCTTCTTTTTCATCAATTGAAGCTTCTAATCTAATTAAATTTGCTCTAAAAGCTAATAAATCAATCTCTTTAGCTTTTAAATCTGCTTTAAAAAATTCATTTGAAAGAGTATAAATTACATCACCTTTAGCTACCGTATCTCCTTCTTTTACTTTAATATTAGAAATAATTCCACCTTCAAGATTTTGTAATATTTTTGTCTGTCCAGAAGGTACTACTTTTCCACTTCCTCTTACTACTTCATCAATTTCACTTAAGAAAGCCCAAGTTAAAAAGGCAATAAAAAACAACATAATAGGAACAACAGAAACATAATAATTCCACTTTGTTTCTTCAAATAATTTATCACTACTCATCTAATGCTTACCCTTTTTGCTGTAATGCAGCTAGTACCTTATCTTTTGGACCATCTGCTACTATTTTTCCATTGTTTAGCACAATAACTCTATCTACAAGCTCTAAGGCTGCAAATCTATGTGTAATAACGATAAGTGTCTTATCTTTTAAAACTTGTTTAACATGAGATATTAAAGTTTTTTCTAATCCAACATCTAATCCTGTTGTTGGTTCATCTAAAACCATAATTGGAGGATCATTTAATATAGCACGTGCTAAGGCTACTAAGTGTCTTTGTCCAACAGAAAGATTTGAACCTCTCTCTCCTACTTGTAAACCATCACCTTGACCTGATTTTTTAACTAAATCTTCTAATCCAGTTAATTTAATTAAAGCCATCATTCGCTCTTTACTAATTGGTTTTGATATTTCGATATTCTCTTTTAATGAACCTGAAAATAAAAATGGTTCTTGAGGCATAACTCCAACATTTTGTCTGACTTCTACAGGGTGTAAAGTTGAGATTTCATGTCCATCTAAATATATACTTCCATTTGAAGCTGTATCAAGCCCTGTTAAAAGTCGTAAAAAGGTAGTTTTTCCGGCGCCCGTTTGCCCAATAATTCCTACTTTCTCACCTGCTTTAATATTTAAATTACAAGTCTCAAGAGAAGCATATTTTGAGTTTTGATAGAAGAAACTTACATTTGAAAACTCTATATCACCTTTTAGTTTTCCTATACCTATTTCTACATTTTTTTCATTTTCTAAAGGTAGATGCCAAAACTCATTTATATTATTTAATGACTCTTTTATCTCTTTAAATCTAATAATCATCATTGAAGTTTGAATTACTGGAACCATAGCACGACTTGAAAGAATGGTAACAGCAATTAGTCCACCAACTGTAAGATTCTTTGCTGCTATTTCAAAAACACCTACAACAATTACAGCCATAGTAACAAACTGTACAACTGTTTGTGACAAATTCATTGCAAATACATTTAAAGATTGAATTTTATGCCCAATATTATCTGTAACAGCTACTAAACCTCTCCAATTAAATAGCTTTGTAGAACTTGCATTTGAAAGCTTTATTATCTCGCTTCCTTGGATTGTCTCTACTAAATAAGAGTTTTTTGATTGAACATTTTCAATATTTTTTTTACTTAAATTTGCAATTGGTATTTGCATAATTACATTAAAAATAATAATTATAATTGCAACTATAATAGGAACTGCTGCAACTGCTGGAGAAATTATAAATATTACAATAACGGATATAAAGAAAAATGGTAAATCAATAACTTGAAGTATTGATTTTGTAGCAAAAAAATCTTTTATTTGATTTAGTTCTCTAAAAAGATTTGCTTTAGAACCTACTAGCATATTGTCATATTCAGATTTAAGATTAAGCATTCTCTTCATTAGCTCTTCTTCTAAATAAACACCTAGTTTTTTACCTACTTTTTCAATGATATGGTTTCTAACACTTTTGAAATATATATCAAAAAGTAAGATTATAACAACACCAAAAGCAAGTACAAAAAGAGTTTCAACTGCGTTATTAGGTACAACTCTATCATAAACACTCATTGTAAATAAAGGAACTGCAAGTGCAAAGATATTTATAAATAATGTTAAAAATCCAATTTCAACATATGAACGCCAAAAAGTTTTTACAGGACTCCAAAACCAAGATTTTGACCTATTTTCATCTAATAATTTTTCTTTTTTAGCATCTCTAAATATTAAAATTGCTCTTTTAAATTGTTTTAAAAAACTTGGATTTTCCTTAATCTGTTCTTTTGTTTTTGCGTCATAAAGGTATATATCTCTGTCTTTTTTGATATATACAAAGGGATTATTATTTTTATCTAATACAATACATGGAAAAAAATGAGAAGGGATATCAGAAGCATCTATATCTTTCTCAACTGCACTTAAACCTACTTCATTCGCAATATCAATTACAATTTCTGGTGTAAAACCTGAACTAGAATTTGCAGAAAAATTTTGTATTGTTTCTAAAGAAATATCTCCAAAGTAGAAATCTAGAACATACTTTAAAGAGTATAACAAAGGGAAGTCTTCCCTATGTTTTTGTTCTTGAGCTTCATTTATTATTTCTGTATTTAAGTTTTGTTCCACTATTTACCTATTTTATTTTTATTTTAAAATTACTAAAAATTTTAGCATAAATAGACTGAAATACGCTTTCCCAAGACCTAGCACTCTTTTGTCTAAAAAGTTTTGCGCTAGGATACCAAGGTGAAGTTTCACCTTTATTTCCCCATCTCCAATCTGGTATTTTTTGTAAAGGAATCCAAACAGGTACATTTAAAGCACCTGCTAGATGTGCAACTGATGTATCAGAAGAGATAACTAAATCTAACTCTTTCATTAAAGTTGCTGTCTTTGAAAAATCTGTTAATTTACTAGTTAAATCAACAATTTTATCTTCAAATCCAAGTTTTTTGATGTCTTCATTTTCAGGTCCAACTTGAAGTGAATATAGAGTTATTTTATCATTATTTAAAAATGGTTCAAAATATTTTAAATCAAAAACTTTTCCATCGTAACTCTCACCTGTAACAGAAGCACTCCAACAAATACCAATATTCAGATGACCTTTTTTACTTTCAATTTGAAATTTATTATCCTTATTTGCAAAAAGATATGGATATTGTTGTGGTAAATCTTTACTTGTTTTCATATTTAAAAGTTTTGGCATACTCATAATTGGCAGATGATAATCAAATTTTGGAGTAGATTCACTTCTATTTGTTAATATATCAATTTCATCAATACATTTGAATAGTTCTTTTAATTCATCTCTACATTTAACAGCGATTTTACAAGGAAATTTTTTCTTGAAATTTGGTAAAAATCTTATAAACTGTATTGAGTCACCAAAACCTTGCTCAGAATGAAGAAGTATTGTTTTACTTTTAAGTTCTTCAAGATTTTTAGTTCCTTTAAACATTGGTTTTGAGAATATATCTTTATTTTTTATGATATGAGAAAACATCTCTTCTTTTTTAAATCTCCACTCATATTCATCAAAGCCTAATTTAAAATCACCCAAAGCTAAATACATAGTTGCTAAATCAAAGTGTGCATTTACAAAGCCTGGATCTAATTCAATTGCTTTCTTATATGAATTTATCGATTTTTGTACTTGTCCTAAGTACTTGTATGAAGTTCCTACATTTGAATATGCATTTGCTCCATTTGGTTCTAATTCAATAGATTTTTCATGTAATTTAGCTGCTTTTTTATAGTCAAAAATTTTATTATAAACATTTCCAAGGTTTGTATATGCTCCACCATTTTTTGGATTTTTTTCAATTGCAATATTTAATGACTCAATAGCTTCATCATATTTTTTATCTTTGTTATAACAAGCTCCAATATTTGAATAAAGCTCATTGTACTCTGGATCTATTTTAAGTGCTATTTTAAAAATTTCAACTGCTTCTTGGTACTTTTTTTGCTTATACAAAATTACGCCAATATTATTTACAGCTTTTGCAAATTTTGGATTAATTTTTACAGCTTCTTTATATGAAGCAATTGCTTTGTTATTATTTCCAGTAGACTCATAAGCCATGCCTAAATTATTGTAAGCATTAGCATTTCTAGGGTCTATTCTTATACAGTCACTAAATGCTAGAATTGCTCTTTTATAATCTTTAATAACCTTAAATACATTTCCAAGATTATTATATGTTAAGGCATTATTTGGATTCAACTTTATTGCCTTTATGTAATAGTTTATTGCTTCTTCATATTCTCCTAATGCTTTTGATATAACACCTAGATTTCCTGTAGCTTCTTCATTATTAATTTCTATTTCTAATACTTTTAAATATAACTCTTTTGAAGTTTTTAAATCATTTAATTTATATTTACTAAAGGCATCATTTAATAATACTAATACTTGTTTATTTGAAGATAACTTTCTAAACCCTTTAGAGTTTTTCAAAATTGAGATAAAAGTTAAGTTAGAAATTTTTTTGCTAGATATTTCATTTGGTAAAACATTTTCTTCAATTTCTTCAAATTTTAATTTTAATAAATTATGAATATTTATTCCATTATTTTTCCAACCTTTATTTGTTGGTACTGCACTCATTTTATTATTTAGTACATAAAATATAGTATCTTTTTTTAATGATTTTTTTATCATATCAACATCTAATCGAGGTTCAAGACAATGTTGTAAAACCCAAATACTATACGCACCATCTAATCTCTCACCATTTTTTATATTTATTTCAAAATCATTTGGAGAAAGAACTTTAAAGTTCTTATTATCTACATACTCAACAGCCATTTTTCTCATTGATTCAGAAATATCTATGCCTATAACTTTACAAGAAGTTTTCAATATTAACTCTTTTGCAATTCGTCCAATACCACAGCCATAATCTAAAATAGTCATATTTTTATTTAATTGTAACTTTTTTATGATTTCATCAACTAAGAAAGGTGTTTCTGTCTCCCACCTTTCTTTTGTTTCTAGATTATCTTCTTTTGTCAAAATGATTTTCTTTGCATTTTCAATATTCTCTTGCTCAAATATCTTTGGGTTATATATAGTCTTATTCATTTTCTTTCCATTATAAATTTTGTATATCTATTGTCAATGTAGTATCATTGTCTAAACTATAAGATGTTCCTGATACTATTTCTGTTGCACCATTATTAGTAGTATTATGTTCTTGAGTTGGATTAATATCATCATTTTCAAGAAATTTAATATCTTCAGCTTGTTCACTAGTAAGAGTAAGTTTTAAATCTCCTGATGTAGTTCCCATCCACTTTTCAACCATTGCTAGTGTAAATTCAAACTCATTATTATCATCAGCAGAAAAACCTGCTCCACCATTTAATCCACGGATATCTAAGTGCTCGATATTTGTAAAGTCCTCACTTGTAAATAATGCATCTCCATCAGATGCAACATTAACTCCAGAAGTACTGTTTACATCTACCGTATCATTTGTTCCAGCTCCACCATCAATATCAAAATCACTAATATTACTAAAATCAAGTGTAAACTCATCATCTCCACCTAATCCATTTATATTTTCTGATTCATCACCACTTAGAATAATATTATCACCTGCACTTGATAGATTTAAATTTTCAAAACCTGACAAATTACTAAAGTTTAAATCTCCTGACACTATAGTACTTCCAAAAGATAAAGTATCATTACCTCCGGCATCAACAATATTTGTAAATTCTGATGTAAAAGTACTAAAGTCTGTTGTATCATCAAAATTGATAGTATCAGCTCCTGATGACATATTTAATGTTTCAAAACCACTTACACCATCAACAATATCATCAGAATCAATTGAACCAGAACTTGTAATATTTAAGGTATCAATTCCACCTTCACCATTAATATTATCACTTGCATTAAGATTAGAAAAATCAATATTAACAGTATCATTCCCAAGACCTAAATTAGCTGTATCATCTCCACTATTTAAGTTTAAGATATCATCTCCAGCAGTTCCTGTTATAGTTACATTTGAAGCACTATCATCTATAGTAACTGTTCCTAAAGAATTACTTACATTTGATAAATCTACATTTGAATCATCTGCAGTTACTGTCAAGTTTCCAGTTCCTTCTACAGTTAATGTACCAAGAGTTGAATCATCAACTGTCATAGTTCCACCTGAGATAGCTAAAGTATCTACATTTGTTAAATTACCCACATAACTTGCTGTTCCATCCCAATATGCATTTATAGTATCTACTGTTAAGTTTGTGAAAGATGCATCTAAATCTGCATTTAAATTATTTACAGTTAAGGTACCCGTACCTGATATTTCTTCACCGCTTAATTTACTTGCATCTGCAACGATAGTTCCATTTACAACAATAGAAGTAGCATTTGCAATAACACTAGCTGCTGCAAGAGTCATAACACCTGTTGACACTGTTAAGTTTGATGTTCCTAGTTTTCCATCAAATGTTGCATCTCCTGACCAATTGGCATTTGTTGTTCCTCCAGTGATTTTTGTTAAATCCATATCTGTTATAGCTTGTAGATTGTTTACTGTAACTATTCCATTATTTGTTGTTGTTACATCTTCTATATTATCTGCATCTGTTGTAAGTGTTGCACCTACATCTACTGTTAAAGAATCTAATGAAGTTAAGCTTCCTGTATATGCTACTGAATTTGCAATTGTTCCATTTACTGTTAATCCTGAATCTAAGTTAGCTAAATCTGCTGCTGGTGTTGCATCTAGATTTGTAAGTTCTATTGTTCCTGTTCCTGTCGCTGTTTTTCCATTAAGTTTTACAGCATCAGTTGTAAGTGTAACTCCACCATCAACTAAAACATCTGAATTTTGAAAGTTTCCTGTAAATATTGAATTTCCTGTAAACTGAATAGTTTCACTTCCACTTAAAGTTAAGTTTGCAAAGTCTTGTGCTGAAGTTGTATTTACTTCTACTACGATATTTCCTGCTCCACTTGTTGCTAAACTTCCTAGTATATCATCTGTTACAGTCATTGTTCCACCTGAAACAGTTAATGCATCTACATTTGTTAAGTTTCCTATATATGCTGCATCTGTACTTGCCCAATCTGCTGTTACTGTTAATCCTGCATCTAATCCTGCAAATGTACTATTTGTTTGACCTTGTAGGTTTGAGATAGTAATTGCTCCATCTCCTGTTATAACTTCAGAACTTAATTTTGTAGCATCTGCACTTAATGTTCCTGTTCCCATTACGGCTGTTGTTCCACTTCCACTTATAGTTCCACTTGTAACTGTCATTGTTCCACTTGATACTGTTAAGTTTGAGCTTCCTACATTACCTGTAAATGTTGCATCCCCTGACCAATTGGCATTTGTTGTTCCACTTCCTGTAAATGCAGATAAATCCATATTTGTTACTGTTTCTAGATTGTTTACATTTATCGTTGAATTGTTAACTACTGAACCTACTACATCTAAAATATCAGTATCTACACTCATTGTTCCAGAACTTACTGTTAAAGTATCTACGTTTGTTAAGTTTCCATTAAATGTTAAATCACTTGCACTAGACCAATCAGCATTTACTGTTAAACTCGCGTTATATCCTGATAAATCAGCAGTTAAACTTGATTCTAAATTTGTAGCATTTATTATTCCTGAACCATCAACTGTGATACCACTTATTTTATCTACATCAGCACTTAATGTTGAACCTGATTCAACTGTTATTGTACCAGTTCCTAAATCTCCTGTAGTTGCGGTAAATGTTGAATTATTTGTTATAGTTAAATCAGCAGTTCCTAAATTTCCTGTAAATGTAATATCTGAATTACTTTGAGCTGTAACTGTAGTAGTGCTAATATTAGACAAAATCGTATCAGCTGCTAAATCTGTAACAACAACTGTTCCTGTTCCTGTAATTGTTTCATTATTTGCTTTTGAAGCTTCAAGTGTCATAGTTCCTGAACCGTTTACAGTCAAACTTCCATTTCCACTTATATCTGCACTACTTCCAATTGTCATATTTCCACCAGTTACAAGAAGATTTGCATCTCCTATATCACCTGTGAAAGTTGCATCTGTAGCTGTCCAGTTAAGATTTGTTGTTCCACTTCCTGTAATTTGTGATACATCTACATCTAGTTTTGATTGGAATGAAGTAACATTTACTGTTCCATCATTTGTAATTGCTTGAGAATGTGCTTCATTTACATCGATATTTAATGTTGCTCCTGAATCTACTGTTAAATTTCCATTTTCAAGTGTTGCTCCTGAATCTATATTCATAGTTCCACTTGATACTGTTAAATCTGCTGTTCCAATATTCCCAGTAAAGTTTGAACCTGTTCCACTCCAATCAAGGGTAGTTGTAGTAGTTCCGATTGTTGAATAATCAGCAGTTCCTGATGAATCTTGCATATTTTCAATATTTGTTGTTCCTGCTCCATTTACTGTTTGTCCTAAAATCTCTGTTGAATCTACATTTAAAGAAGAACCCGCTTCAACTGTTATTGTTCCAGTTCCTAATTCTACTGCTCCTGCATTTGCTGTAAATGTTGAATTATTTGTAACAGTTAAATTTGCACTTCCTAAATCTCCTATAAATGTAACATTTCCATCACTTTCAACATTTGTCGTACCAGTTCCACTTAATCCTGATAAGTCTAAAATAGGAGTTTCATCAATATTTGTAATAGTCATTGTTCCATTATTTGTAATATTTACATCACTTTTTAATAGTGTTGCATCAACACTCATAGAACCTGCTGTTACTTCTAAGTTATCTACATTTGTTAAATCACCTGTAAATGTTCCTGTTCCACTTGTCCATGTTGCATTTATTGTATCTGCATTTACATTTGCTATATCTGCATCTGTTTTTACATCTAAGTTATTAATTTGAACTGTTGTATTATTTGCATTATCAGTTACTATTAAGCCATCAAGATTATTTGCATCTGCTGTTAATGTGATATTATCTGCTGCTAAATTAATATTAAAGTCATCTAATAATACTCCAAGTGTCACATCATTTGTAATATCTAAGAATAAATTTCCACTTCCTGTTGATGAGATATTACTTAAGTCTTCTGCCCCTGTGTATCCTGAAACATTAATATTTCCAGCACCTGTAAAGTCTATAGTTTTACCATCTAACTCACTTGCTGTAAAAGTAACAGTATTTGCAGTACTAAAGTTTTCTATGCTTGATAATGTTCCTGAGTATGTTCCTGTTGCTCCTGTATATGTAACAGTATCATTTGCACTACCACCTATAAAAGTGTTTGTTAATTCATCAGTATTAATTGTAATATCAGAAGTACTTCCACTTGCATCTACATCTGTTGTTATTCCTGTTAATGTTGTTGCTCCATCTGTAATATTTACATCTAGTGCTGGAGTTGTTGAAATATTCGAAACATCAAGACTTCCATCACCTTTTCCTATGATTGTAAGTGTTCCTGCTCCAGTTATTGTTTTTCCATCGATTTTTGAACCATCTGCACTCATAACACCACTTGCAATATCAACAGAAACAGTTCCTAAATCTCCTATGAATTCATCTGTTCCATCCCAAGTTGCACTTGCTGTTCCTGAACCAGTAATTCCTGATAAATCTGCATTGGCTGTTCCTGAGTCATTATCTAAATCAGTAATTACTATTGTTCCACTGTTATCAACAGTTAAAGAATCTATAATTGCTGCATCTGTAGTTAAAGTATAAGTATTATCAACAATTACATTTGAATTATCAAAATTACCTGTAAATGTTGAATCACCTGTAAAGTGAATTGTATTAGTACCTGTTGTACTCAGAATTGTATCAAATTCTGTATCTGAATTTGCACTTACCTCAACTCTTGCACTTCCTGTTCCTGTAATTGTTTTACCTATTACTTGGGATTCAAGTAAAGTTAAATCTCCTGATACTGTGAAAGTATCAAAGATATTATTACCATTTATTGCATCTCCTAGAATTTTTTGGCTTAAATCTAAAGTATCACTTACTACTAATTCAGTTATAGAATTAGTTCCTTTTGTAACTTCGATATTATCAAAATCATGGTCTTCTTGATCATTAGTTGCAGTTACTATTAGTTTTGCATCTATTCCTAAAACTATTGACATATCTTTTCCATCTAAGTCTGTTGCACTTAACGTAAGAGTTTGATTATCAGCGACTTGAATTTCTTCAAAGTTAAGTAAGGTAACACTTGATAAATCAATATCTCCACTTAATTGTAAAATATCTTTTGTAGTTTCTCCACCTGCATCCAAAGTATCAAGGTTTGTTGTAGATGTAACATTAAAGATATCATCACCTGAACCTGTTTTAACAATCTCAACATTTGTTAAAATATCATCATCTGAACCAACTGTTAAAGTTGTTTGTGTATTTCCATTTACATCAACTGTAATAGCTTGTGTTGAGCCTGAGTAATCAGCTGTATCAACTCCACTTCCACCATCAAATGATTTAAAATCTCCATCTGCTTTTACTGAGTCATTTTGTAAAGTATCAGCATGACCTGTACCAATAAAGTTTTCAAACTCTACAAATTCATCTGATCCATCACCACTTGAAGTTTTAGCATCAAAGTCAATTATAACAGCATCTGTTGAACCAGAAAAAGAAAGAGTGTCATCTCCCGTTCCTGCTACAAATGAGTTATCATTTGCATCACCTTGTACTATATTATTTTGATTATTTTCAACATCAATATGCTCTATACCTGATATTTTGTCAGTACCTTCACCTGTAGCTTGATTATCATCTGCTCTAAGATTGATATTAATAGCGCTTGAACTTAACGAATAATCTACCCAGTCACCCGTGCTATCATCATTCCCACCATCAATAGTATCATTTCCTAATCCACCTGATAAAGTATCATCACCTTCTCCACCATAAAGTAAATCATTACCTGCATTACCAGTTAAAATATCATCTCCAGCTCGTCCCTCAAATATATTGTCTAGATTATTTCCAACAAGTTTATCATCAGAAGAAGTTCCATAGAAACCTTCTATATTAGTAAGTTTATCTTCTCCAGCATTATTTACAGTTATTTCTGCTCCATCATCTTCAAGTGTTATATCAAGTGGTCCAGTTACACTACTATAATCAACTATATCAAGATCATCTCCACCATCAATAGTATCAATACCATCAGCATCTGAAGCTATAAATATATCATTTCCACCATCACCATAAAGTTCATCATCTCCAGTTCCACCATCTATATAGTCTACATTATCTCCACCATCTATATAGTCATCACCACCTTCTCCATTTAAAATATCAGAACCATTGTTTCCTTTTAATGTGTTTGCATTATCATTTCCTGTTAATTCATCTCCAATGCCACTTCCTGTAAGGTTTTCAATACTTATTAAAGTATCATTATCTTTTCCATCTATATCTGCTATTGCATCACCTGAAGCATCAAGGTCAATAGTAACTTTTGCGCCAATTAAAGTATAGTCTGCAGTATCTCCTGTTTTAATATTTCCATCAGTATAAGTAGTTGCAGTTCCACCATCAAGAATATTAGCACCTTCTCCACCTATTAGGGTATCATCACCATCATCTCCATAAAGTTCATCATTATTGGCTCCTCCATCAAGTGTATCATTAGATTCTCCACCCCAAAGAGTATTTACACCACTATTACCTGTAATTATATCAGTATAATCACTTCCTCTTATATTTTCAATATCATTAATATTCTGAACATCATCTGTACCTATTTTTGCAGTTCCTCCAAGTGTTAAAGTAACCCCATTTCCACCTGTTATGTTTGTATAATCTAAAAGGTCATTACCACCATCTCCATAAATTTCATCATCACCTAAAGAACCATAAATAGTATCATCACCTTCTCCCATTGTAAAACTATTATCAGAATCATTCCCTTGGACAATATCTTTATAATCTGTAGCCGTTATATTTTCTATATTTGTTACAGTTTCTGTATTTCCAAAGGTATCTATTGTTTTATTTCCAGCAAGAGAAGTTGCATCGTATGATAATATTGTACCACTTAGATTTGATACTATTCCGTTTGTACCATTTACTTTAAATGTCATTGTATCACCAGTAGAGCCATGAGTATTTCCATTTATAGTATCAATGCCTTCATCATTTAAAATAATATCATCACCACTTCCTGCATCAATATCATCAGCTCCAATTCCACCTTCTATATAATCATTTCCTCCATCACCAAAAATATCATCATCGCCATCATCACCATAGACATTATCATTGTTATTTCCTGCATGAATTTCGTCATTCTCACTTCCGCCATTAATTAAATCATCACCATCTCCAGCATAAATAAGATCTTCTCCACCTCTACCATCAATAGTATCATTACCTTTATATGTCCTAATATCATTGTCTTGGTCATCAAATTTTATAATATCTTTAAAAGTACTATTATCAGCTGTGTAAATATTTTGTATTTCATAGATTAAGTCTGTAGCACCCGTACCATCATTTTGAATCTCTTGAAAGACAATATCTGTGTAGTCAATAACTCCATCACCATCCGTATCTACACTTAATGTTTGTTGATTTAATTCTGCATCAAATTCAATTCCATTAATTCCTTCGTATTCGATATATCTAATAGTATCACTTCCTGTTCCACCTATAATAGTATCATTACCGTAAGCTGACTCAACTAGATCATCCCCTGATCCTAAATCATATATATCATCTCCAGCATATCCTCTTACTTCATCTACTCCTGCATAAGTAATAAATCTATTAGAATTATCATTTCCAAAGAAATCTCTTGTATTTGTATTATCTACAGAATCTATAATATTATCAATTCCATATACATTTGTACTTCCTACCGTTCCACCTTCAGATAAATGAACATCTGTACTTCCAATATTTGCATTTTCAAAACTTAACCAGTCGTTACCTGAGGATACAGTTGTTGTTCCACCATAAAGTTTATCATTTCCACTTGTATAGTATAAAGTGTCATTACCATCTCCACCTTGAATAATATTATCAACTCCATTTGAACCTGCAAGATTATCATCATTTTTAGAACCGATTATATTCTCCACATCAGTTACATAATCTTTTCCACCAAAACCATCTTCTAATACGGCATAATCTGTTTTATCAATAGCATCTGTTTGAGCTCTATTTAAATCTATATCAACTCCAATAGTACTTGAAACAGTATCAAAAGTAATTGTATCTCCTGAAGATTGTGTTCCCCCATCAATATAATCATCTCCTAAACCTCCATCGAAAACATCATCTCCTGATAAACCCAAAAATGTATCACTATAATCCTCTGAATTATTAGTTCCTACATATCCTTTAAAAGTATCATCAATTCCTGTCCCAATAATAG
This sequence comes from Arcobacter sp., assembly GCA_002685075.1. GTDB lineage: Bacteria > Campylobacterota > Campylobacteria > Campylobacterales > Arcobacteraceae > Poseidonibacter. The sequence goes on along the minus strand of NYWO01000115.1, from coordinate 26,716 downwards.
TTTCGATATGGTCTAATATAGTATCAGTACCATCAGATCCTACTTCGATTGTTCCATTAGTATCATTTAAAGTAACCGTAATACCTGAACCTGTAATAATTTGTTCTTCATATGTTAATATATCAGCTCCATCTCCACCTGTAATAAAATCATTACCTTTATCAAAATAAATTTTATCATCACCTGCTTCACCATTTAACTCATCATCACCATCTCCACCATAAATATAGTCACCATCAGCTCCACCAAGTATAGTGTCATTACCAGCATCACCTTTAAGTGTATCAGCTCCTAAACCACCTTCTATACTATCTTTTCCAGCTCCACCATAAATTTCATCAATTCCTGCATTACCTAATAGTGTATTATCATTACTATTACCAGTTATTATATCAGTATCAGTACTACCAATAATAACTTCAATATCAGCTGATATATAATCTACTTTTCCATAACCATCATCCACTGTTTTATTCGAAGACAAGTCTACATTTACTGGTTTTGCACTTGTATTATTTTCACTAAAATCAAGGATATCAATACCTTCACCACCTATGAAACTATCAACTCCATCTGAAGAATAGAAAGTATCATTTCCTTTATTTCCATCTAATGTATTGATTTCAGTATCACTATCACTACCTTTAATAATATCAGCATTTTGAGTACCTATAATATTCTCAATTCCTGCTAAAACATCAAATTTTGTTATATCTGATATTTGTTGTACTTTTTCATTTCCAGAAGTATTATCTTTTGTTAAATCTACATTAATAGCTCTTCCATCTGTTGTATCTATATCACTATAATCTGCTGTATCATTTTTTGAAGTATCTGTATCATTATCACCACCAAAAATAAAATCACCATCAAGAGCAGCATTAAAAGTATCATCTCCACCTTGACCCATTAATGAATTTATCTCATTTGTAGTTCCTGTAATTTCATCATTTGCACTAGAACCTAGAACATCTTGAATATCATAAAGTTTATCATCAAAAGTTGTTCCCGCACTTGCATGATTTAATTCAAGATTGATTGTTGTATCATCATCTACTGCACTATAATCAATAACATCCCTTGAACTATCAGCATCTGATGAAACTTCATCTCCACCATAAATAATATTAGTACCAATACCTGATATAAATGTATCAGAACCATCATTCCCTATTAATATATCATTTCCACCATTTCCTTGCAGTGTATCAGCATCACTTCCACCTTCAAGTTTATTATTTGAAATATCCCCTATAATTGTATCAACAGAACCTGTACCAACAATATTTTCTACACCATCAAGATATTCTTGATTTCCAAAACCATCATTTTCAACTCTATCATTTGCATCAAGTTCACTTAAATCAATTTTAATACCTGTTCCATCAGAGAAGTCAGCCGTATCACTAAGACCACCTTCTCCATCAATATAATCTTTTCCAGCACCACCTTTTATATAGTCATTACCATCACCTGCTTTAAGTGTATTATTTTGAATATCACCTGAAATAATATCATCTTCTACTGTTCCAATTACATTTTCTATATCAATTAAAGTATCTGTATCTGTTCCTGAAATTGCACTTCCTGAACCTGTAGCATTAAGAGTAACAGTAACAGATTTACTTAAATCAGAGAAATCAACTGTATCTCCAGCAGTATTTTCTTCTCCTCCATCAATGTAATCACCCCCTGTTCCACCTCTTATAGTGTCATCTCCAGTTGCAGTAATTATTGAGTTTCCTTGGTCATCTCCATAAATAATATCATTACCTGTACCTGTAATAATATGTTCAATACTATCTATAAATTCTTTATTAGCATTTGCATAACCATCACTTTGAACTCTATATGTACTTTCGAGACCTGCAGTTTGTTCTTTTGTCATATCAACAACAACTGCTCCCCCACCATCAGAAAAATCAACTGTATCTGCTCCTTCACCACCTATAAAACTATCTGCTCCATCAAGTCCTATTAGATAGTCATTTCCATCCCTTCCTTCAATTAAGTTTGAAGAATCATTTCCTTTTATGTAATCAGCTTTACTAGTACCAATAACATTTTCAATATTTGTAATTGTATCTGTACCAAATTGTGCATGAATTCTTTGTGAACCTGATTCTGAAAGATCTATCTCAATACCCGTATATAAGTCATTAGAACTTTCGTTTCCAATATAACGAGTATCGCCTGTATCATCGCTAATTAGTACTTTTGTAAAATCTAAAGTATCTGAACTGCCATTTGCTATACTAGAATTAGTATCATCTCCATCTATAACATCATTCCCAATTCCTGCATAGATATAATCATCGCCTGCTCCACCTTCAACTATATCACTTCCTGCCCCTTCAGTTATAGTGTCATCACCGGCTAAACCATAAAAAGCATTTACAGTAACATCAGTATCTTCATCAACAATAATATCTCCACTTCCATCAATATTAGAACCTATAATATTTTCAATACTATCTCTATAATCTCTTTCGGAACCTATGAAAATAAAATTTCCATCCGTTTCAATTGTAGATGTCGCATTTGAATAATCAGCAGTATCAGAACCTTCTCCACCATAAAGATCATCATCTCCCTTACCACCTTCTAAAATATCGTTATCATCTCCACCTTCAAGTCTATCATCTCCTTCTCCACCTTCAAGTCTATCTTCACCAGCATCACCTTTAAGTGTATCATTTCCAGCATTTCCTGAAAGGATATCATTAGAAGCTCCACCTTCTAATATATTCTTTTCTGAATCTCCTGTGATATTGTCAACTTGTCCAGTTCCTTTGATATTTTCTATATCTGTTAATGTATGAGTATTTCCATTTATAGCTACATTATCTCCATCTATATCACTTAAGTCAACTGTAACACCATATGTTGTTACAGCAGAATAATTAACAGTATCTCCAATAGTTTCATCATCACTACCACCATCAATATTATCTCCATCAAAATTAATACCTACAAAAGTGTCATCTCCAGCATTACCTTTTAAAATATCTGCATTACTTCCACCATCAATAATATCATTACCACTATTTCCTAAAATAGTATTAATTTGAGCATCGCCAATAATATTATCAATACCTTCAGTACCTTTTACATTTTCTATACCTTGTAAGTTATCTTGTTTAGTATTTTCATTAACTTGAGCTGTTGCAAAACCTGAAATTAAAGTACTTAAATCTAAAGTTAAATCAGTAGCTTTATTTAAACTGTAATCAATCCAATCTCCAGATACTGTATTTGTTCCACCTTCAATTGTATTATTATCAACTGCATTCGTTATAAAAGTATCATCAAAATCTGAACCTACTATATATTCAATAGAGTTTAAAGTATCTCCATCACTTGCAGTACCTGCTTCTAGATTAACTGTAATACCTGCACTTAAAGCTGCATAATCATAGTTTGCTTTATCTGTTCCTTCTCCACCTGTTAAAATATTTGCACTTGTATTTCCAGTAAAAGTATCATCTCCACTTGTTCCTGTGATATTCTCGATATTTTTTATAGTATCTGTATGTTGTAAAACTGTATTGTTATAAACTTCAACATCTGAATCTGTATCTATATCTTCTGCTAAAGTAGCGATAATTTTATTATTATTATCTGTTAAAATACTGTAATCTACTGTATCGCTTCCTTTAGAACTGTCTGCTTCATTTCCACCATCAATTGTATCTGCTCCATCATCTAAAGCTGTAGCATAAAAAATATCATTACCTGTTCCACCAGTTAAAATATCATTATTAGCATCACCATAGATTTTGTCATCTCCGGCATCTCCATCTATACTATCTATTCCTATTCCACCATGAAGTTCATCATTATTATCTCCTCCAAATAATGTATCTTCTCCTTCTTCACCATAAAGTGTGTCATTTCCAGCTCTTCCGCTTAGAGTATTTGTAAGGTTATTTCCCGTAATAACATCCGCATATACATCTGTATTTGAACCAATTACATTTTCAATACCATAAAGTGTATCATCTCCTTGATCGGCTGAACTAGCTGTTCCAATAGTATTATTATCTCCTAAAGTTACTACCATGCCATTAAATGATTCAGAATAGTTAACAGTATCAAAGCCAGTATCTGTTAATGAATCACCCCCATAAATAATGTCATTCCCAAGATCAGATCTTTCAAATACAAAAGTATCTGCTCCATCTTCACCATATGCTATATCACTACCAAGACCCACTTTTAAAGTATCTGCTCCATCTCCTCCGTAAAGTTCATCATCTCCTGCATCACCAACTAAAGAATCTACTCCTTCATTTCCATAAAGAGTATCTTTCCCATCACCTCCAGATAAATTATCTGAGTTATCTCCACCATAAAGTGTATCATCTCCTGATCCACCATTTAAAACATCATTTCCGCTTGTACTTAAATCATTTGCTTCATTTCCACCATATAAAATATCATTGTCAGCAGATCCGGAAATAGTATCATCTCCAGCCATACCTACGATTTTATTTGTTTCACCATCTGCAGTTATAATATCTTTTTGACTTGTAGCTATAATATTTTCTATTCCAGTAAAAGTATGATGATTAGTATCAGTTCCAACTGTAACAGTAACATCTGTTATACCTTGCATATTTATAGTAACACCTTCAGTAAAAGCTTGATAATCAATAGTATCATAACCTGTTCCACCATCAATGTCATCACCTAAAGCATCATTTTTAGATGACATAATTACTAAGTCATCATTTGCACCAGCTTCAATAATATCAGCTCCACCAGCACCATTTAAAATATCTTTACCATCATTTCCTTGAAGTAAGTTTGCTTCTTCATTACCTGTAATAGTGTCATCGTTTAGAGTACCACTTATATTTTCTATACTATTTAAAGTATCTGTATACTCTGGATTTGTAAAGTCTCCTGCAATTAAATCTACTTTTGCACTATTTGAACCTAAATCTACAGATATTTTTTGTCCTGTACTATTACTATAATCCATAGTATCTGCATCACCATCACCATTGATAATATCACTTTCTTCCGAACTATAGAATATATCTGTACCATCACCACCTGTAAGTATATTAACTTCATCATTTCCAGTAATTTTATCTGCTAAACCTGTTCCAATTACATTTTGTATCTCAGATAAGATATCATCATCTGAAGCACTTACAGTACCTGTTCCAGCACCTAAATCTACACTTACACCTGAAGTAACAGAATAAGTATATGAAACAGTATTATTTCCTGTTCCACCTATAAGTCTATCGTTACCAGCTCCGCCTGATAAGCTATCATCACCTTGGTTTCCATCTAGTGTATTTGCAAGAGCATCACCAAATATCATATCACCAACTGAACTTCCTATAACATTTTCTATATTTTTTATTTGGTCATCGTCTGCTGTAGTTGTAGTTAAACCATCAACAGCTACATCAACTAAAGTAGAGCCATTTAAAGTAACATCAATAGCAGTGTCTTTTGAACTGTAATCAATTGTATCACCTTCTAAACCATCACTACCACCATCAATAATATTTGTTTCATTTGAATTTGTTACAAAAATATCACTTAACGTTGAACCAATAGCATTTTCAATTCCAAATAATGAATCTAAACCTTGCTCAATACCATATCCATATCCAGTAGCGCCAGCAACTATTGATGTTTGATTTGACACATCATCTAAATTTACAGTAACAGCAGCAGTTGCTGAACTATAATCAATTGTATCACTTTCAGTATCAGTATGAGTTGTACCGACAAGTTCTCCACCATAAATTACATCATTATAGTTTCCAGCCCCACCTTTAAAAGTATCTTCTCCAGCTCCACCTATAAGAATATCTGAATCTGCTCCACCATCAAGTAAATCATTTCCTTCATTTCCATTAAGAGTATTTATACCTATATCACCTGTAATATAATCATCATCTTTTGTACCTATTACATTTTCAATATTGATAATTTCGTCAATTTTGTCGCTTAATTCAAATATTCCATCATTATCGGTATCTTGTGTTAGATTTACTTTTGTAGAGTTATTAAGAGTAACACTTATACCACCATTAGATATTGAACTATAATCTATAGTATCACTACCTCTTGATTCATCATCTTCACTTCCACCATTTATATAATCATTTCCAGTAGACACATTAAAACTATCATCACCTGCACCACCTGAAAGACTATTATCTGAAATAGACCCGGTAAATATATCATCACCTAATCCACCAATTAAATTCTCAATACTAATTAATGTATCCTTATCCTCAATACCTGATATAACTATTGGTGTAACTACTTGAGATGTTTCATCTGTTAAATCTATAGTTACATTTGTAGTATATTTTTCATAAGAAACAGTATCTTCTCCAAGTGCTCCATCTATAATATTTGGATTATTTCCAGCTTTCATAATAACTTTATCATCATAACCTGAACCATCAATATTTTCAATATCAATTAAAGTATCTTTATCTGTTCCATTTACAGATGCAGTTTCATTATCTAAATCAATTGTTACAGAAGTTCCAGCATAAGTATATATTGCTTTATCAATTCCATCTCCGCCATCAAGGGTATCAATTCCATCTCCACCTTGAAGAATATCATCACCATCTTTACCTTCTAAAGTATTATCTTCATCACTACCTATAATTTCATCAGAACCTGAAGTTCCTGTAATATTTTCAATATTTACTAGAGTATCCGTAGAAGTATTTACTCCATCATTATAAACACTTACAGTTGGTGTTGCATTCGATAAATCAACAATGATTTTATCATTTGAGTCAGTTAACTTATCACTATAATCAACTGTATCTCCATATGTTTCATCATCATCTGTTTCAGAACCTTCATTTGTTCCTCCATCAAAAGTATTATTTCCAGTAATATTTGTATAGAATTTATCATCAAAGCTTGAACCTAATACATTTTCAATTTCAGTAATTTTATCTAAACCTTGTCCTCCTCCTACATTTTGAGAAGTAGCTCCATCATTTCCTAAATCTACTTTTACTCCTGATGTTGCAGTTCTATAATCTACTGTATCAGTACCTGCTCCACCATAAATTTCATCATCATTTGCACCACCTGCTAGTGTATCATCACCATAACCACCATAAAGTTTATCATTTCCAAGTCCACCACTTAAAGTATCATTAGAACCTGTAGTATCCGCACTTAATTCATCATCACCATAGATAGTATCACTACCTTCACCACCATTTATAATGTCTTGACCTAATCCACCTATAAGTCTATCATCATTTGCATTACCTTCAATTTGGTCATTTCCAAGTCCACCATAAACTGTATCATTTCCAGTACCTGCATCAATAATATCATTACCGCTTAATGCTAAATCAGTAGAAGAATCTCCATAAATAATATCTTTATCACTTCCACCTTGAATATTATCATTACCAGATCCACCTTCAATACTATCATCTCCTGCGCCACCTATAAGTGAGTCATTATCTTCACCACCATAAAGTATGTCATTTCCATCTACACCATTTAATGTGTCATCACCTGTATTACCATAGAAAATATTATTTTCATTGTCGCCAGTAATCGTATCATTTTTATTTCCACCCGTAATATTTTCAATATTTAAAGTAGTATCATTTATCCCACCACTTAATTGAATCGTTGTAGAAGAAGAACCATTTAATGTTAAATTAATAGTTTGATCAAGTCCAGTATAATCTAAAGTATCAATTCCATCATTTCCATCAAATCTATTAGAAATAGCAGTATTTGTATTAAAAGTATCAGCACCTGTTCCACCTTTTACATTTTCAATATCTGTTAAAATATCATTATCACCAGTGGCAGTTGATCCTGCTCCCATATCAATAGTTAAATCATCAGTATAATTTTCATAACTTACAGTGTCTCCTGTTCCATCACTACCATCAATTTCATTTTCAATATTTTCTTTAGAACCTGAGTTAGAATTAAATATTATTATGTCATTATCACTTGTACCAGTTACATTTTCAAAACCTATTAATGTATCACTATCATTCGCATCTACTACACCTGTTCCATTAGATAAATCAACTATAACACCAGTTGAACTATAAGAATAATCAACTCTATCGTCATCTCCAGTTCCACCATCTAAATAATCACTTTCCAATCCACCTGAAATAGTGTCATTTCCAGCTAAACCTTTAAGTGTATTTTCATTTTCATCACCAGTAATAGTATCATTACCAGCGCTTCCAGTGATATTTTCAATATTATCAAGTTTATCTGTGATTGTTGTACTTGTGCCTGATGTATCATTTATAACACTTACTGTTCCAGTCTCTATATCAGCAATAATTTTATCAGTTGCATCTTTTAAACCATTATCATAGTTAAAATAATCAACAGTATCTCCTATTGATATTTCTTCTCCACCATAGAATGTATTTGGATTTGATGTATCACTATAAAAAGTATCATCGAATCCTGAACCTTTTACATTTTCAATATTTACTAAGGTATCTTCTCCAAGATTTGCATTTACTATAACTGCACTTCCTGACATATCTACTGTTACAGCTAATTTTGCATCAGAATAATCAACTGTATCTCCAATACCAACAGTATGATCACCACCATCTATATAATCATCTCCAAATCCACCTTTTAATGTGTCATCTCCATCTTCACCATATAGAAAATCATTTCCAGCTTTTCCATCAATGATATCATTTCCAGCTTGTCCATAAATAGTATTTATATCACTATTTCCAGTTATTGTATCAATTCCTTGTGAACCTACAACATTTTCAATATTTTTAATCTTATCGGAACCACTGCTTCCAACAATAATTATTTGATTTGTAATTCCAGTCTCTGCAAGTGTAAGTTTAATTTCATTTCCAACTCCTAATACACTATAATCAACAGTATCACTATCAGTTCCTCCATCAATGGTATCTAATCCATCATCTGCACTTGTTGCTTTAAATGTATCTTTGCCATCTCCACCTTCAAGGAAATCATCCCCTAATCCACCTTCAAGAATATCATCACCATCTTGACCTTCTAATTTATTACCTAAATCATCTCCAATAAGAGTATCAAAACCAGATGAACCACTGATATTTCTAATTCCATATAAAGAATCAGTAGATTCTAAATTTGAATCAAAACCATCATTTGCAAAACTATTTGATTTTAAAGCTTCAGAATAGAAATTACCATCAGAATCTTCTATAGTGTCACTTAAATCAACAAAGACTTTTGCTGCATCTGTATAATAAACTTTATCATATTCACTAGAACCTACTGAATGAGTTCCATCACTTGCAATTGTTCCACCATAAATAATATCGCTACCATCTGTTGAATAAAATTTATCATCACCATTGGCACCTATTAAAGTATCTGTGCTTGCTGAACCTGTCATAGAATCTTGGTAAGATGAACCTAGTATTACTTCGATTTCAGATAAATCATCACTTGAGTCAAAACCATCTTGAGATACTTCTATTGCATTTGTAAGATTAACTATTATTCCTTTTCCTGCATTAGAATAATCAGCTATATCAACACCCTCTCCACCAATTAAGACATCATCTCCACCAGCACCACTTAAAGTATCATCACCATCATCACCATCTAAAGTATTGTCTTCACTATCACCTATAATAGTATCATTAACACTAGAACCTGTTACATTCTCAATATTTTTAATTGTATCATTTGAATAATCTGTAATATTTACTGTTGTGTTATTTGAACCATCAAGAGTTACATCTATAGATTTTGATAGAGCACTATAATCAATAGTATCTCCATTTGTTTCATCATTACTACCACCATCAATAGTATCTGAACCATCATCACCATCTACTAATGTTTTATCACCAGCTGCATCTATACCAGCCTTAAAAGTATCATCACCTTCTCCACCTTCTAAATAATCATCACCAGCATCTCCAACAATTACATCATCACCATTTATGGCTAAAATAGTATTATTTGATTCATTTCCACCAATATAATCATCTTGATTTGTTCCTGTGATATTTTCTATATTTTTTAAGAAATCATCTCCATTATTATTAAGTTTTGCTTGAGCATAACCATCTGTTACGATATCTCTTAAATTAATATCTAATTTACCACTTTCACTTGAAAATACAATACTATCTCCAATACCAACAGTATGGTCTCCTCCATCTAAATAATCTATTCCTTCTCCACCAGAGAGTTGGTCATCACCTTCTCCACCAAATAAACTATCTGCTCCAGCTTCACCACTTAAAATATCATCTCCAGCATCACCATATAAAGTATCTTCTTTATCTCCACCTAAGATATTGTCTTTACCATCTCCACCATGCAGAATATCTTTACCATCAGCTCCATCTAGATTATCATTTCCTATACCACCTTCAAGAGTATTAACTCCTCCATCTCCAGTGATATTATCATCTCCTGCTCCACCAATTACATTCTCTACGTCTTGTAAAGTATCACTAACTTCCCCTGAAATAGTCACTATTTTAACTTCAGAGCCTTCAAGTTCAACACTAATACTTTTTGAAGTATCTGTTATAGCACTATAATCAGCAGTATCTTTACCAGTTCCACCTCGTACTGTATCACTTCCATTTGTACCATTATTAGTACCTAAGATGAAAGTATCGGCATTTTCTTCACCTTCTAAGATGTCATCTCCTGCTCCACCTTGAAGAGTATCTGCACCTTCATTTCCAAGTAAAGTATTTCCAGAATCACTTGCAATTAAAATATCATCTAATTTAGAACCTTCTGCTGTTTTGAAATTTGAGATTGTATCTTGTTCATCATTTGTATCAGTATTTTGAGAACTTGCATCAAAAGAGAATCCATCATCATTTAAATCTGTAATTCCACTACTGTTTTCTAGATCTATTCTTACCGCATGATTTATACTATCATATGACAGTACATTATTTTCAGTAGCTCCTCCACCATCTAAATAATCTGCTCCTAAACCACCATCAATAGTGTCATTACCAGTTCCACCTAATAGTGTATTAACACCACTATCACCCGTGATTTGGTCATCTTGATCAGTTCCTGTAATATTTTCTATATCAGATATTGTGTGAGTAGTACTATTTATAGTTACATTGTCACTTGTAGTATTAGATAAATCAACAGTAACTGCATTTGTTTGTATTTCAGAGTAATCAACTGTATCACCTATAGTGTCTTCTGTACCACCGTTAATTGTGTCACCATCAAAATTGCTTCCTATAAATACATCATCACCAGCATCACCTTTAAGAATATCTGCACCTAATCCACCATCAAGTATATCATTTCCTGCTCCACCTTCAAGCTGATTACCATTAACTAAATTATCATCACCTGTTATCGTATCATTGTTTGAAGTTCCAATAACATTTTCAATATTTGAAATTGTGTCATTATCTTGTACTACATCAGAAGTATCCAAAACTTTTGCACTTGGAGTAGCTAAATTAACATCAACATGATAAGTATTTGATAAAGAACTGTAATCTAAAGTATCAGTATTTCCTTCACCATCTAATACATCAATTACTCCATCTACATCTGCATCTGTGATTTTAAAAGTATCATTACCTGTACCAGCATTTAATTCGTCAAGTCCTGCACCACCTGATAAAGTATCATCGCCACTCCCAGCATCAATAGTATTACTACTACTATTTCCACTTAGAACATCATCTTTGCTAGAACCAATAATATTTTCAAAACCACTAATTACATCTTCACCATCATTTATAGTATCAATAGTATATAAATCTGTTGAATCACTTAAAGTTACTGTTACACCAGAATCATCTGAAGAATCTGCACTTTCATAAGATAATGTATCTTCTCCTGCTCCACCAATTAAAGTATTATCTTCTTCATTTCCTTCAATTGTATCATTTCCAGTTGTACCAATAATATTTTGAATATTTGTAAATTTATCTGTATCAGTACCAACTACACCAGTACCTTGAATAGCACCTCTTGTTAATTTAGCAGTTACTTGTGATTCTAGAGCATATGAAACTGTATTATTACCATCTCCACCTAAGAACTCATCACCTCCAGCACCTCCAAGAAGTAAATCATCTCCTAATCCACCATTGATTGTATTTGCACTATCATCACCTATAAGAGTATCTGCATTATCTGAACCAATAATGTTATCAAAATTAGATAAAGTATCATTTCCACCAGTATTTGAAGTACCACTTGATGCAGTTATAACATTTGTTGTAGCATCAAAGTTTATATCTGAGTTAATGTCTGAACCTAAGTTAACAGTAACTGCTGAATTTGTATTTTCATAAGAAATAGTATCATCATTCCCACTAAACCCGTCTAGAATATTATCTTGAGTATCACCTTCAATAGTATCAGCACCAGTTGTACCAATAATATTCTCTATATCTGATAATTGATGATCATTTGGAGTACTTCCAACTGTTACATTTGCTAAACCTTCATCATTTAATGTAAGATTTATTCCTGTACTTAATGCTGAATAATCAACAGTATCACTATCAGTCGATGTAGCAATTTCGCTACCACCATAGATTAAATCTCCAGTAGTATCCCCAGTAACTGCTGTTTGAATAAAAGTATCAGAACCTTCATTTCCATACATTAAATCAGCACCAGCATCTCCTTGAAGAGTATCATCACCTTCTCCACCTTCAAGTTTATCAGATCCTGCTCCCCCAGATAAAGAATCATCTCCTGCTTCACCAATAATTGTATTTTCATTAGCATCACCAGTGATAATATCTGTAAGTTGTGTACCTATTATATTTTCAATATCTACAAGTGTGTCTTTTTCTTCATTTACTTCATGATTAGTTAAAGTAGTAAAAGTTCCACTTATTCCACCATTTGTATCTATAAAAGATGTTCCAGATCCAGATGCTAAAGTCAAATCAATTCCTGCATCTGTTCTATTACTATAATCTACAGTATCATTTTCTACAGTACCATCTGTATTAGTCCCACCATTAAGTAAATCATTTCCTAATCCACCTATTAGTTTATCGTCTCCAGATTCACCATATAATGAATCATCTCCATCTTTTCCATCAATAGTATCATTGCCATTTCCACCATAGAGTATATTTTCATTATCATTACCATTGATAATATCATCTCCACTAGAGGCTTTAAGGTTTTCAATATTTGTAAGAGTATCAGTTCCTGAAGATTTTGTAACTAAAATAGAATTATCTGTTTGAACATTGATAGTAACACCATTTAAAGATGAATAGTCAACGGTATCACCTGATGTAGTATTATCTCCACCATCAATAGTGTCACTTCCTCCACTTGCATATATAATGTCATCACCAGATAAGGAATTTATAGTATTATCAGAATCATTACCTGTTAAGAAATCATTTCCTACACTTCCTTCAATGTTCTCTATTCCTATTATTTGTAAATCATTTCCAATAATACCATCAATATTTTGAGCTTCTTCATTTGATAAATCTACTGTTACACCATTTGCACCAGTATAATTAAAACTTACAAAGTCACCTTTACCATCAGTGTGAGTTCCACCATCAATATAATCAATACCATTACTTGCACCATTTCCTAAAAGAGTATCATCTCCTGCTCCACCTACAAGTGTATTTGCTTGTGTAGTACCAACAATAGAATCATCACCAACTCCACCAATAACACCTTCTATTCCATTAAATGTAGTTCCTATAATCTCATTTCCATTAAGAGTAAAATCACCTGTTTGTAAATTTACATTTACTTTATCACTTGAGGCACTTGCTATTGAAGAAAAATCAACTGTATCAATATAATCAGAACCTTGATTTGTTGAACCATCATATACTGTATATCCAGTATCATTTACAATAAAAGTATCATTTCCTAAACCACCAATAAGTGTGTCTAAGAGTGTAGCATCAACTCCACCTTCACCATCAAGTGTATCATCTCCATCTCCACCACTTAGAATATTTTGACTGCTATTTCCTGAGATAGTATCACTTTCATCTGTACCTATTACATTTTCAATATTTTCAATTTGATGATCATCTAAGGTAGTCCCAACTTTTACATCAGCTGAACCTCCAGCTTCATCTTTTAAATCTACTTCTATTTTAGATGTTACTTTACTATAATCAACAGTATCACTACCATCTCCACCATCAATTTTATCGCCAGTTGATTCACCTACTGTATTTGAAAATTCAACAGTATCATTTCCAGCTTCTCCATAAAGTTTATCAGCTCCGTCTCCACCTGAGATAGTATCATTACCAGCTCCTGCATTGATAATATTAGTGTCATCATCTCCAACAATTGAATCTTTGAAATCTGAACCAATAACATTTTCTATATCAACTAAAGTATCACTTCCTAAATTTCCACCAACTGCTTGAGCCCCAGTTGCTGATAAATCTACGGTAATACCTTCTTCACCTACTTCTATTGCATCTGAAAAATCTACAGTATCTCCACCCGCAGTAGTATTTGCACCACCATCAAGATAATCATTTCCAGCTCCACCTTTTAAAGTGTCATCTCCATCTTCTCCGTAAAGCTCATCATCACCAAGATTACCAATAAGAGTATCAGAATTATCTCCACCTTTAAAAATATCATCAACATCAGCACTTGAACCGGTCATTGTATCTTTTGAAGCTGTTCCTTGTACTTCTTCAATATTTTTTAAAGTATCAGTTTTTGCATCTGATTTTAGAATAGAATATTCACTTCCACTTCCTGTTAAAACTATTTTTGAAGTTAACGTAGAGTAATTGGCTACATCAGTATCATCACTTGATGAATCTATTCCACCATCAATAATATCTGTTCCATTTGAAGCATAGAAAGTGTCACTTCCTTCATTTCCATCAAGATTATTATCAGAATCAGAACCAGTGATGTTATCATTTTTAGTTCCACCAATAAAGTTCTCAATATCTTTTATTTTATCTTTATCGCCTGTAGCTGATACTATTGTTTGTTCATTTTCATTACCTAAATTTATAGTAACACCATTTAGAATATAATTGGAATAATCAATAGTATCAACTCCATCTTTTCCATCAATAATATTTGTTTCAAGAACAAAAGTACTATTCAATTTAAAAGTATCGGCATTATCACTACCTATTGCGCTTTCAATTGAATCCAAAGTATCTGTTTCACTTCCATCGTTTGTTGTATTAGTAACAAAGTCTACAGTTGCACCAGTAGAAGTAGAATTTAAATATGAAAGATTTACACTATCATTTCCAGCTCCACCATATAATTCATCAACTCCTGCATCTCCACTTAAAGTATCATTTCCAGTTTGTCCATATATTTCATCAGCTCCAGCACCACCACTTAGTGTATCTGCTGAATCTGTACTTGTTAAATCATCACCTTCTTGTGCACCATAAATAGTATCATCACCAGCTCCTCCTGAAATAATGTCAGCACCACCCATACCTTCAAAAGTATTAACAGCTTCTGCTCCAGTTGCTGTTGTATTACCAATAATAGTGTCACTGTTTTTTGAGCCTCTAATATTTTCTATATTTTTTAAACTATCTTGTGAATTTAAGTTATAATCAACTAAACCTGTATTCATATCTGCATCAATACCCACACTAGTTGTAATACCAGAATAATCAGCAGTATCTATACCCTCTTCACCATCTAATATATTACTATTTGAATTACCAATTAAAGTATCATCACCTTCTCCAGCTTTAATAGTATTTACTTCAGAACTTCCAATTAAAACATCACCTAAGTCTGACCCTATAATATTTTCTATATCTATTAAAAGATCTTCTCCTTCAGTGTCACTTATAATTTGGGCATTGCTTTCAGATAAATCTACATTTACTCCTGTACTTGTAGCAGATGAATAATCTACTGTATCCTTACCTGTTCCACCATCTAATGTATCATCTCCACCATTACCTTTTAATGTATCATTTCCTATATATCCAGAAAGTACATTATCTTCACTATCTCCTGTTAAAGTATCATCATTTGTTCCACCAATAATACCTTCTATAGAATTGTAAGTATCAATACCTTGTCCAGGTGCAATCTCAGTAGTAGGTAAAGCCCCAATATCAATTATTAATTTTTCACTAACATCACTATAATCAACTGTATCTAAACCATCTCCACCTACAAAAGAATCATCTCCATCATTACCTTTTAAAGTATCATCTCCTTTTCCACCATCAAGAGTATTATCTCCATCATCTCCAATAAGTGTATCACCTAAGTCTGAACCAGTAATATTTTCAATATTTATTAGAGTATCTTTTCCTTCAGTAGCACTTATCGTTTGAGCATCAGTTGTAGTTAAATCAACAGTTACTCCTGTTGAAGTTGCAGATGAATAATCAACCCAATCACCTTTACCAGTATAAGCAGCAGTAGAATCTTGTGTCGTTGCATTGTCTATCGTATGATCTCCACCATCTAAATAATCATCACCCTCTCCACCACTTAAAGTATCATCACCTGCATTTGATTTGAAAGTATTATCATTAGAATCACCAGTTAAAATATCATCAGCACTTCCTGAAGTGATATTTTCTATTTCTTGAATATAATCGTTATCTGTTCCATTTATACTTACTCTTGTTTGATTTACACCATTAAGAGAAACAATAATTTTATCTGATTCATCACTATAATCAATTGTATCACTATTATCTCCACCATAAATAGTATCAATTCCATCACCTACTGATGAGATAAAAGTGTCATTACCTTCATCTCCATATAAAGTATCAACACCTAACCCACCATTAATAATATCATTTCCAGAGCCACCTCTTAGAATATTATCATTTTCATCACCAGTTAATATGTCGTTTCCACTGCCACCTATTACTTCTTCAATATCAAGAATAACATCAATACTACCATCACTTTTTGTTACAGTTTGTGTTGATAGGTCAACATTTACTGATAAACCAGTTAATGTTGAATAATCAACAGTATCAGTAAAGGCAAAATCATTTTTATCTTCTAAGTTTTGAGGAGCATCGCCACCTACATTACCATCTCCTACAATTAATTCTGATTCTAAATATATGTATGTTCCATCAGTTCCTATTGTTCCAAGATCTTGGATATTTGAAGCATTTTTGGCATTAAAATCATTGATTAAACTACTAATTTGTTCACTAGTACTTGCACTTGCATCTGTTGTAGAAATAGTTACACCACCAATTACAAAAGAGATAATACCAACAGAAGTTATAGAAAACCTATGTTGTTCACTATCTTTTCCGCCATTTAAAGTGTCAGCTCCAGCACTTCCATATAAAGTGTCATTTCCAAAACTACCTTTGATAATATTATCATCATCATTACCTAAAAATTCATCATCACCATATCCACCATAAATATCTTCAACATCTGTAACTACAAGTTCTCCTGCTCCACCTGTTTGTTGTTCATTTGAATTTGAAAGATCTAAAGAAATATCATTAGAAGTAAAACCAAAACTAATTAAATCATTTCCTTCTCCTCCATCAAGAGAATCTACAGTTCCATTAGTAGTATCAGTTACCCCAAAACTTATAAGAGTATCATCTCCATCTCCTCCAATAATATTGTTTGCACCATCTGTACCAATTAAAGTATCATCTCCTGTCCCACCAATTACACCTTCTATTGAGTCGAATGTATCAATTCCTTGTCCTGTTGCAACTTCTGTAGTAGCTAAAGATTTTAAATCAACATTTAAATTATTAGATACATCACTATAATCAACAGTATCAACTCCATCTCCACCTATAAAGTAGTCATCAC
Source organism: Arcobacter sp. (assembly GCA_002685075.1). Lineage (GTDB taxonomy): Bacteria > Campylobacterota > Campylobacteria > Campylobacterales > Arcobacteraceae > Poseidonibacter. Next base: position 8,911 of record NYWO01000115.1, on the reverse strand, counting down.
CTGCTCCACCTTTTAAAGTATCTTTTCCAAATCCACCATCAAGAGTATTATTCAAACCATTACCACTTAAAGTGTCATCATAATTTGAACCAATGATATTTTCTATATTTTTAATAGTATCAAAGCCTTCAGTTTCACTAACTTGCTGTTGAGTTGTAATACTTAAATCAACAGTTATTCCTTTTAAACCTGTTGAAGTTACAGTGGAATCTGCTGTTGAATAATCTAACCAATCATTTTCTGTTGAAAAGTCAGTATTAGTTCCACCATCAAGATAATCATTTCCTTCTCCACCATAAAGAGTATCATTACCTTCTTTACCTTCTAAAATATTTGCTTCACTATCACCTTTAATGATATCTTTTAAATCAGTACCTATAATATTTTCTACAGTATATAATGAGTCTTTATCATTTCCATTCAGTGTTAAAGTAGCTTCATCAGTAGTTTTTAATTCTACATTTAAACCTGTTGTAAATGTACTGGTATCAATATCATGGTAATCAACAGTATCACTACCTATATTACCTACAAAAATATCTTCACCGGCGCTTGCCTTTAAAGAATCATTTCCTGAACCTGCATCAATACTATTATTTTTACTATTTCCAGTTAAAATATCAGTATATTGTGAACCTGTAATATTTTCGATATTTTTTATTACATCTTCTTCTTTTTCATCTCCTGATCCAATTGTAGCTGTTGCCTCTAAACCATCTTCAGCTAACGTTAAATTTACGCCATCACTTGCCTCTGCATAATTAACTTCATCTTCATCACCTTCACCACCATCAAGAAAATCATTTCCAGATCCACCTATTAAAGTATCATTATTTTCTCCACCTAAAAGAGTATCTTTACCTAAACCACCTGAAAGTAAATCATCTCCAGATAACCCTAAAAGAGAATTGTCTTTTTCATTCCCTGTTAAAATATCGTTAGCAGAACCACCTTCTATATTTTCAATATTTGTAATAAAAATATTTCCACCAGCTCCAGTATCTTGGCTAACACTTTCTTTTAAATCAACTTTTACAATGTCAGTTAAATTATTAAAACTTAATAAATCATCATTTCCTAAACCACCATCAACATAATCATTTCCAGTTGCTTCACTTCCACCTGCAAAAATAGTATCATTTCCATCTCCACCTAGAAGTGTATTATTTTTTGAATCACCAGTAAGAGTATCATTAAAAGTCGAACCAATTAAGTTTTCAATATCTACAAGTAAATCATTACCTGCATTTATCGTATCTTGTATTGATGTTTTTGTAAGATCAACAACTACACCTTGTATACCATCTGCTGAAGATATTATATCTTCATAACTAGCGGTATCATTATCATCATAAGTTTCATCATCTAAACCACCATAGATTTCATCATCATTTAAACCACCATAGATAGTATCATCACCTTTACCACCTTCTAGTTTATTATTCTTTTCGTTACCTTTTAATGTATCACCAAATTGAGAACCTACAATATTTTCAATACTTATTAAACTATCAATTCCATCACCACCTGAGGCTTTCCCATCTACTAAATCGACTATTTCTAAGGAACCTGCATCAGTAAAATCTACAGTATCTACTCCTTCTCCACCATCGATTGTATCATTCCCCTCATTTCCAATAATAAGATCATCGCCATCAAGAGCATTTAATATATTATTTGAGTTATTCCCTATTATCGTATCTTTATAATTTGATCCTATAACATTTTCAAAATCATATAAGATATCTATTCCATCTATTCCAGTAGCACTTCCTTTACCTTCAAAATCAGGATTATCTTCCAAGTTTACTGTAACTCCATTTGTGTCAGCACTTACAGCATTTGCGTAACTAACAGTATCAGTTCCATCATCACCTTTTAATACATCTTCACCAATACCACCTTCTATCGTATCATTTCCAGAGCCACCTTCTAAGGTATCGTCACCTTCATTTCCATATAATGTATCAGCCCCATTTTCACCTTTTAAAATATTTACTTTATCATCACCAATTAAAAGATCATTATCTTGAGTACCTATAATATTTTCTATATCTGAAACAGTATCTACACCATCTCCTGTAATAGTCCCTTTATTAATTAAAGGATCATCAATTGAACTTAAATTTGCTTTAATACCAATATTATCTTGGTCATCAATATTTGAAAAGTCTAAAGTATCATTTCCATCTCCACCATCAACTATATCATCACCAAGTCCTGAAGTTATAATATCATTTCCACTGTTTCCATAAATTGTGTCATTAGCTGATCCAGTAATAACTGTATCATTAGCAACACCTCCATTAACAACATTCTTAACCGTTTCCGATCCATAAATTATATTGTCATTTATGTTTGTAGTTATTACAAATCCGCTTGTATATACCTTACCACTACTATTTGTAAAAGAATTAAATAAATACTCATTCGTATCATTTACATCAACTATTTCTTTTACATTTACTCCGTAAGTTTTTGTAAAGTCTATAGTTGTTTCAACCGGAGTTTCTATTGTTGATAAATTCTCTTCTGAAACATTATCTAAACTAAAAATTGACTCTGCACTTATTTTTAATTCAAAATTATCATTTGTTTGATTTCTATCTAATGAAAATATAACTTCTATATTTCCAGAAGAATCAAAAGTAAAACCATCAATTTCTTCAGTAGCTGGATTATCTTTTTTTATTATCCAATTACCCCCAGAGAGAGTTGCATACTCTATATTTAATCCATCAACTGAAGTTGAAGTTTCTAGAGTTATAGTTTCTATTGCAAATCCCTCTGGTTGGCTAGGATTTAAACTTATTGTTCTAGATACTTTATTCTCATCAATAAGATTACTATTGTCTGCATTTATTACCAAACTACTTGCTTGTGTATTTGTAATATAAGAATAGTCTATTAATTCTGAATTAGTTTGTTTAGCAATAGCTGCTCTATCAGCAGTTGTGTTTACATCAGGATAAATATTATCATATGAAACACCTCCACCACCTTCAACAGTTAGTATAGAAGATGTTGTCTCATCATTTAAATTAATATGTTGAATATCAATATCAAATGATAGAACAGGTGTTATTCCTTCAGTAATTGACTCTTCTGTTTTAGAACTTGTACTTACAGATTCTTCATTACTTGTAAAATCAACTTCAACTAGTTCAACTTCTTCAACAGGTGGAATTTCAAACTCTGATACTTCTTCTGTTTCATCTGGATTATCTTCAGGAGCAACTTCTATTTCTTGTATTATTACTTGAGGAGTAGCTTCTGCATTATTCTGAGTAGCATCACCTTCTGCATTTTCTTTTGCAGTATTATCAGGAATATTAACTTCAGCATTTGAAACTAAAGAATCAATAGGCAAGGAATTGATTTCTTTAACTTCTGATAATATATCGCCTAAAGTAAGTTGTTTTCCAGAATTACTAGCAAATGTAGGAGGAGTATCATTAAAGCCCATTAAAGCCATTGATACAAAAGTAAAGGTTCCATATCCTGGGATATCCATTACAATATCTCCGCCAACCAACTGATATTCTAAATCTTCTAAATCAATTCCTGGAATTTTAAAATCTACTAAATCTCCAGGTCTTACATATACTGCTATATTTTCACCTTGAAGAGGTTTATCTATGATTTTTAAACTTTTATTTTGATACTTTATATATTTATTATCCGTTGCCATAATATTTTCCTTGTAATAATACTTAATTACAATTATTATAGCTAAAAAAGACCATATGTATAATATACCTAGTTTATTTAGAATATTTATTTATGTAAACAAACATATATAGATAAGATATACTATATACAAGTATATAAACAATATATAATAAATATGTAAAACAACATAATTATTATATAAAATGTAAATTTTATTAATTTACAATAAAGTTATTTTTTATCATTTCATATTAAAAAAGGTATTTTTTGTTACAAGAATGTACTTCTTTTTTAATGAAGTTTGAAACTTTTCTGACGCTGATTTTAACTTTCCATATGAGATTTTTGCAACATCTTTATCTTCCCAAAGTATCTGAACAAATGTCACAGTTTTTCTATCATGAGCTATTAAATCAATTGAGTTATTGTTATTATCCCACCAAGAGCCAATTGCAATTGGAGTGTAAGAGAAGATCTCTTTTTGTTTATTATCGATGATTTCTTTTATACATCTTTTATAAGATAAGAAAACAGTTTTTCTTATAAATTCATCCTGTATTAACTCACTTATTTCTTTTATATCGCCTAGTTGTAAGGCGGTAAGATTTGGATATATATAAGAAAACCAGAATTTTAAAGCATTATCTTTTATCTCATATCTACCAAATTTTGAAGTTTTTTGATTATCTCCAATTGGAATACTTTTTTTAATAATCATCATATCAATTAGCTTTTGTAAATATCTAGATAAGTGAGTTGATTTAACATCTAAAGAGTTTGCAATATCCCCTATTTTAGTATTTCCTTTTGATATTGAGTGTAAAATTGAAGAGTATGTTCCAATATCACTAATTTCATTTTTAAGAACTCTAATGCCATAATCAAAAAGATATGAGTTAGCTGATAAAAATAGATTATATATATTTTCAGTGAAGTCTATTTTAGGATTATAGTATTTTAAATTTGAAGGAGTTGTTCCTAGAAGTGAATATACGTAAAGTTGGTCTAGTCTATTCATTTCAGGGAAAAACTCTTTTATTGCTATAAAATTTAGATATTCAAGATTAATAATAACATTTGATACTCTTTCTAAATCATTTTTATAAGAGTCATTAAAAAATAAACAAGAAGATACTATTATTTGAATATTTTTATCTTTTAGACTTTTTTTCCAAAACTTTATTAAATCTGATAAAGCATTTTTATCAACTTTTAAAATATTTTGAAAATCTTCTAAAATTATAATAAGTTTTTTTTCAATTGTTTGCTTCTCTAAGAGCTTTAAAACCTCTAAGAAGCAAGTAAAGGGGTTACCTGATATCTTTGCTTGATTAAAGTGTTTATTTAAAGTATTACCCATTTGTGTGAAGAAATGAGTTGGTATCATTTCATAATTAGCGAAATAGATATTTTCTTTATCTTTTATATACTCATGAAGTAGAAAAGTTTTCCCACTATTTTTTGAACCAAATATAAAATCAATAGTTGAATTAGCACTGTTATAACTACTATTTAAAGATTCTAACTCTTTTTCTCTTTGTAAAAACATATTTAATCCTACTTATTTTATCTAATTTTAGTCTTTTTATTTTTAGTAAGCAAATAAATACTTGAAGAACTTTTTTCACTAAATCCATCTTTTGTATAAACAATAATATCACAGTTTTTTAAAGCAAAATCCATTTCAAAATTTTTTGATGTTAAATTCGCTGAAGTTGAATATAAAGTATTAAATTTTGATATAAAAGAATAAAACTTATTCTCTTTAGGAATAACTCTAAATGATTTTTTATTTGGATAGATAAATGTAGTTTTTTTAGAGTTTCTAACTCTTTTTCTATATTTTTTTGGAACTCTTGTATGCTCTTGTAAAGTTTTAAAAGAATCAACTGTATGAAGTATTTTTTTTGATTTTGGTCTTTGTTTTACAACAGAAAGCTTTTCATCATTTGAAGATGAAAAACCAACTGTCGTATCTGTTTGAACTAGATAAACTAGCGATGAGTCCATAAAAAGATTTAATCGTTTAAGAACTCTTGGATAGATTTAACACCTAATCCATTTTTCTTTTTTAATACAGTAATAGATTCAACACAAGCAAGAGCTGCTGATGCTGTTGTTACATAAGGAACATTCTCTTTTAATACTGCACGTCTGATATTTTTACCATCATCTTTTGATGATTCTTTTCCATCTGATGTATTAAATGCTAAGGCAATTTCACCATTTGTAATAGAATCTGTAATATTTGGACGTCCTTCAGAAATTTTAAGAACTTTCTCACATTCAATTCCAGCAGCTTCAATAGTTTTATGAGTTCCACCTGTAGCAACTACTGTAAAACCTTCATCAACTAAACCTTTAGCAATTTTAGGAGCAAATTCTTTATCTAAATCACATAATGAAATAAATACTTTACCACTTAATGGTAAATCATTTTTAGCTGCACTTTGTGCTTTTGCATAAGACTCACCAAAGCTATCAGAAATTCCCATAACTTCACCAGTAGATTTCATTTCAGGAGTTAAGATCATATCTGAACCTGATAATTTATTGAATGGGAAAACTGCTTCTTTAACAGCAACGTGATCTCTTAAAATTGGCTTTAATACACCATTCCCTTCCCATACTAATTCAAAATTATATGAAGATAAAGCATCTCTTAAAGATTCACCCCACATAACTCTAGTAGCAACTTTTGCAAGTGGCATACCTGTTGCTTTTGATACAAAAGGAACAGTTCTAGAAGCTCTTGGATTTACTTCAATTAAGTAAATTTGACCTTTATGAATTGCATATTGAACATTCATAAGACCAACAACACCTAAATTAAGTGCCATAGTTTTTGTTTTTGTTTCTAATTCTTTGATTAATTCATCTGAAATTGAAATTGGAGGTAAAGAACAAGCAGAATCACCTGAGTGAATTCCAGCTTCTTCAATATGTTGCATAATTCCACCAATATATACTTCTTTTCCATCACAAATACAATCAACATCAAGTTCAACTGCTCTATCAAGGAATCTATCAATTAATACAGGTGCATCATTTGAAACAGATACAGCTTCATCCATATATTGTTTTAATTCTGCAGTTGAGTAAACAATTCTCATTCCTCTTCCACCAAGTACAAATGAAGGACGAACAAGTACAGGGTAACCTATTCTTTCAGCAATTTCAATTGCTTCTTCTACTTCTACAGCTGTTCCATTTTCTGGTTGTAATAATCCAGCTTCTTCTACAAATTTAGAGAATTTTTTTCTATCTTCTGCTAAATCAATAACCGCAGCAGTAGTACCTATAATCTTAGCACCTGCATCTGTTAAAGCATTTGCTAATTTTAATGGAGTTTGTCCACCGAAGTGTACAATTACACCATCTGGTTGCTCAGTTTCAATTACTGATCTTACATGTTCAAAATCAATTGGTTCGAAGTATAAAACATCTGATGTATCATAATCTGTAGATACTGTTTCTGGATTACAGTTATACATAATAGTCTTAACACCCATTTCATTTAAAGCAAATGAGGCATGAACACAACAATAATCAAACTCAATACCTTGACCAATTCTATTTGGACCACCACCAATAATCATAACTTTCTTTTCATCAGATTCAGGCTTTGCAACTTTTGGTAATTTAGTAATATTTGTAGTTGAATAAAGATATGGTGTTAATGCTTTAAATTCAGCAGCACAAGTATCAACTTCATTGTATTCTAAGTTTATATCAAAAGTTTTTCTAGCATTATATACATCTTCTTCAGTTTTACCAATAAGTCTTGCAATCATTACATCAGAGAAACCATTTGTTTTTGCAGTTCTCATAGCTAATTCATCACTTAAAATTGATTCAGTCATTGAAGCTTCAATATTATAAATTTCTCTAAATTTAGTTAAGAACCATGGATCAATAGCACAAAGATCAAAAATTTCTTCATTTGTAAGACCTTGTCTCATTCCATCCATTACATATAATGCTCTTGAATCATTTGGTCTTCTAATCTCTTTTTTAATTTGCTCCATATCAGTAGAAATAGAATCAAAACCACAAAGACCAGTTTCAAGTGAACAAAGTGCTTTTTGCATAGATTCATTAAATGTTCTACCCATAGACATTACTTCACCAACTGATTTCATTGCTGTTGTTAACGTAGAGTTTGCTTTAGGGAATTTTTCAAAAGTAAATCGAGGAATTTTTGTAACAACATAATCAATTACTGGTTCAAATGAAGCTGTTGTACCTGTAATATCATTTTCAATTTCATCTAAAGTAAATCCAACTGCTAAAAGTGTAGCAACTTTTGCAATAGGATAACCAGTTGCCTTACTTGCAAGAGCTGAAGATCTTGATACTCTTGGATTCATTTCAATTACAATCATTCTTCCAGTTTTTGGACAAATTGAAAATTGCACGTTAGATCCACCTGTATCAACACCAATTTCTCTAAGAATTGCAAAAGATGCATTTCTCATATCTTGGTATTCTTTATCAGTTAAAGTAAGTGCAGGTGCAACAGTAATACTATCACCTGTATGAACACCCATTGGGTCTAAGTTTTCGATTGAACATACAATAATACAGTTATCTTTTTTATCTCTGATAACTTCCATTTCATATTCTTTCCAGCCAAGCATTGATTCCATGATTTCAATTTCATTAATTGGAGATGCATCAATACCAGCAGCAGCTAGTGCTTTAAACTCTTCCATATTATATGCAACACCAGAACCACCACCAGCTAGCGTAAATGAAGCTCTTGAAATTACAGGGAAACCAATATCTTTAGCAACCTCAATTGCTTCGTCAACAGAATAAGCATTTGCACTTTTTGGTAAATCCATACCAATTTTAATCATTGCATCATTAAAAAGTTGTCTTTCTTCACCTTTTTTAATAGCATCTGGATGAGCTCCAAGGAATTGAATTCCTTCAAGCATTCCTTTATCATACATAGATGTTGCAACATTTAGTGCAGTTTGTCCACCCATTGTAGGTAAGATAGCATCAATATTTTCTTTTTTGATTATTTTTGCAACCATTTCTTCAGTGATTGGCTCTATATAAGTTCTATCAGCAAACTCTGGATCTGTCATAATTGTTGCTGGATTTGAATTAATTAAAACAACTTTGTAGCCCTCATCTTTTAGAGCTTTGCATGCTTGTGTTCCAGAATAATCAAACTCACAAGCTTGACCAATAATAATTGGTCCTGCCCCAACAACTAATATTTTTT
>NYWO01000114.1 GCA_002685075.1 Arcobacter sp. | reverse complement strand
GTGCAGCATTCAAATTATTTACAAATTTTACAAGTTGATCCATATATTACTTATCCTATTTAGTTTTTAGCAGATGATTCAATTACTGATCTAAATAATGTAGAATCTTTTTTTATTGCTGCTTGAACAGCATCAAATAAAACTTTGTTTTTTGACATTTCACTCATTTGTGTATCTAAATTTACATTGTTTCCATCATTTTGTTCTTGTAAACCTTTTACTTCAACTAATGATGGTCCAGCAATATTATTTCTATTTTGTACATTTGTAAAATGATTGCCTTGTGTTTGTGATAATTTTAAGATTGGTGCATTTTGTGCGTTTTTTAATTCACTTTCAAATGTTAATTCTTTTGTTTTATAATTTGGAGTATTTATATTTGATATATTACTTGAAATTACTTTTTGTCTTTCAGCTCTAAAGTTTAAATTATCAAAAAGCGTGCTTGTTATACTACTTGCATCCATTAGTTAGTATTACTCCCAATTTTTTCTATTAATGTACCATTTAATTCATCAATAGTTTTAATTGCTTTTTGAGATTGATCAAATCTTCTATGAGCATCTATTAGTTCAACCATCGCTGTAACTGAATTTACATTTGATTTTTCTATTGCACCTTCTACGATTAAACCATCATTGTTGTCATAAATAAGTAATTCATTTTCATCTTTAAGCTTAAAATTATTATTCCCAACTTTTTCTAAATTTGAAAAACCTATCTGAGTTATGCCAATTTGCTCTCTTACATTTTCATCTATCTCAATTGGACCATTATTAGTATTTAGTATATTATTACCATTTGAATCAACCAAAAATCCATCTAAATTTTTGAATGCTCCATCTCTTGTATAAACAATATCACCATTTTGATCTTGAAGCTTAAAAAATGTATCTGGTTGTTCTAATGCAAAATCTAATTTATTTCCAGTACTTGCAATTGCCCCAACCTCACCATCTATATATATGGCATCAATCTTAGGTATGTTATTTGTAACTACATTTATTTTTGTAGGTGTAAAACCTTCATTTTGTGCTCTTTGTAAATAATGATTAAAAGTAGTTTCCGTTAAGCCATCTTGTTTAAAACCATGAGTATTATTATTTGCTAAGTTATTACTAATTTGATCTAAACGATTAATTTGATTAACCATTGATGCAGCTAATGGATATGTACCTTGATTCATAATCTACCTTTTATTTTGCAAATTCATCTATAAGTTTATCTAAATCTTCACCAATTAAGTCATGGTTTGTATCACCATGAATATGCTTAGCAACAGCTATCTCTTCACTTGTCCCATCATCTTCAAATAAATTATTTAAATAAAGAGATAGTTTTCGAATAACAGCCATAACTCTTTCTATTTTTTGTCTATTAATATCATTAAACTGCATTAATTCCATTGCTTCAAATATTTTCATATCTTCTGTATTTACTATATCTGAAATCTCTTTTATATTATTAGACATTGTTTCAGCTGCTTTTTTCTGAGCATTAAATATTTCAATATTTGGGAATTTAACACTTAGTGAAGTTAGTAATTCCAAATTAGACGCTATATATTTATCAAATTCATCTAACTTTCCTCTTATATCATTATTATTATCTAAAGTTAGACTTAGAACATCAAAAATTTGAGATACTTTTTCTTCTGAATCATTTGCAACTTGGCTTAATTGATTTACTACTTTTGTATCACTATCAGCAGGGAAAGGGAACATCCCTTCATTTATTTTTGAATCAGCCCAGTCTTTACCTATTTCATCTTTATTATCAACAGTTTTCTCTTCATCTAAAGTTTTTGCTGTTGTTGATTCAACAATACCCTCTTCATCAGCAGAAATATCATCAAAACTTTGAGTTGTTAAATCATTATTAGCTAAAGGCTCCACACCTAAATTATTAAGTTCATCTAAAGTATCAGAAGGTTCTTCTTCTTTTGGTTCAGATAGTTCTAGATCTTTAAGTAATGCATCAATATCATCATTATTTATAGTTACTGAATTATCATCAGTTTCACTTGATATTTCATTAGATAAAGTTTCAATCTTTTCTGGTTCAGTAGATACTTTTTCAACACTAACTTTTTCATTTTGTGAAATTAATTCTTCTATTTCATCAGTGTTCACAACTGGGGCATCTTCTAAAACGATTGAAGATTCTTCCTGAACAGCAGAATCTTCATCATCAACTATGTCCAAACCATTCATTAAAGCTTCAATTTCTTCTTGACTCATACTCATAATAAAACCTTAAATTATTTTTTTAATACTCCATCAAGCTTTTCTTTTAAAATTTCCGCATTAAAAGGCTTAACTATATAGTTATTAACACCAGCTTTTAAAGCTGTAATAACTTCTCCTTTACCACCTTCAGTAGTAATCATAATAATTGGTGTTTTCATGTGTGCACCTTCACCTCTAGTTTTTTTAACTAGTTCTAAACCATTCATATTAGGCATATTCCAATCTGTAAGAATTACATCATACTGAGATTCACTAAGAAGTTTCCATGCTTTTACACCATCTTCAGCTTCATCAAAATCCTCTTTCTTGAAACCTAATTGCTGAACTACATTCCCAATAATTCTTCTCATTGTAGAACTGTCATCAACTATAAGAATTTTCATTACTTAACCCTTTATTATTTATTATAATTTTAATATATCACTTATTATATACGATTTGTTTTAAATTTACACTTAATAAGTAAAAAATAATTTTTAAGATTTATCTAATTTTAATTCATCTTAAAATATAATGATAAAATATATAAAACTCTAAAGGAAAACTATGATTAGAGGACTTTACACAGCAGCTACAGGAATGAATGCAATGCAACATCAAATAGATGTTACATCAAATAATATTGCAAATGTAAATACTAGTGGTTTTAAACAAGATAGAGCTGAATTTCAAGACCTTATGTATGAAACATTAAACTATACGGCAGGGCAAACATCACAAACAAGTAGAAATCCTACAGGCATTGATACCGGGTTAGGTGTAAGAATTTCTGGAATTCAAAAAAATTTTTCAGAAGGTGATTTGAAACTTACTTCAAATACACTAGATTTAGCAATTGAAGGAAATGGTTTTTTCCAAATAACATTACCAAGTGGAGAAACTGCATATACAAGAAATGGTGCTTTTAAACTTAATTCTGAGGGAACTATTGTAAATGGAAATGGATATGAACTTTCACCTCAAATAGTTGTTCCTGATAATGTTACAGATGTAAGTGTAGGAACAGATGGTATTGTAAGTGCAACTGATCCCTCTAGTGGTGAATCACAAGAATTAGGTCAAATTGAAATAGCAGATTTTATAAATCCATCAGGACTTACTCCTTTAGGAGAATCTTTGTATATGCAAAGTGATGCCTCGGGAGATGTTCTAACTGCAAACCCTACTACAGACCAGTTTGGAGCAATTAGACAAGGTATGATCGAACTTTCAAATGTAAAGCTTGTAACTGAAATGGTTGATTTAATTACAGCTCAAAGAGCTTATGAAGCTAACTCTAAAGCAATAACAACAACAGATAGTATGTTAGATACAGTAAATAGATTAAAAAGTTAGGTAAATAAATAATAAATGAATTTAGACGAGTTAAAAAAACTTCGAGAAAATAATTTTTTAAAACATAAAAAAAAGAAGAAAGAATATTATTTAAAAAACAAAGCTACAAACAAAAGTAAAAGAAAAGAAATTGACTATTCCAAAGAATTCAATAATGAAAACTTTGTAAGTAAAATTAAAGAAATAGCTAAAGCTCAAAAAGCTCATATCGATGATAGGAGAGAATTAATTGTAGCAAAAATAAATGAATACAAAAAAAGAAAAAAAGAGTATTATTCTGAAAATAAAGAAAAAAGGCTTGAATACGATAAAGAGTATAGAGAGAAAAAAAAAGAGGAATTAAGACAGTATCGAAGAGATTACTATCAAAAAAATAAAGAAAAAATTTTGGCTAAGCAAAAAGAAAAAAGAAAATCCCAATAAAAGAGTAAATGATGGCAGATGATATTATTGAAGAAATAAAAGAAGAAACTCTAAATGTAGAAGATGAAAGTAATAATTCTGCTAATAAAGATGTGTCTAATGATGAATCTCAAAGAGTAGAAGATACTAAAGAAGTAGAAGAATCTGAAACTAAAAAACAAAAGAAAGTTCCTTTTTTAAATAAAATATTATTCGGTTTAGTAGGATTTTTATTATTAATCTTAATTGTTGGGGCTATACTATTTTCAATGGGATTTTTTGACGCAGTTGAAGAGCCAAAGAAAAAAGATATAATTACACAAGAGCAGGTAGTAAAAGAAGAGAGTAGATTTAATATAAATGATATAAACTCAAAAAAACTAAATAAACAACTTTTATTACTTACAAATAAAAATATTCTTTTAGAAGAAGAGAATAACAAAAGAGAAAAATTAGAAGAAGAAAAAAAAATAAAACTTGAAGAAGAAAAGAAAAAGAAAGAAGCTTTAGATCTAGAAGAAAAAAAAATCTCTAAAGAGAAAGAAGATTTAGAAAATAAAAAAGCTGAACTTGAAAAACAAAAAAATGAACTTGAAATACTTAAAAATGAAGCAATTGCTTTAAGAAATGAGATGATAAATAGTAAAAATCTTCTAGAAATGAAAAAAGAGGAACTTATAAAAACAGAAGCCATACCAGATGAAGTAATTACTAAAAAAGAAAATATAAATATTGAAGAAAAAGAAAATATTATTAAAGAAGAAAGTAAATTTGTCTCTTTGATTAATGTAGCAAAAATCAAAGGAGATCTATATAAATCTTACTTAGATAAAATAACTGCAATTAATAGCGATATAAAGCTTTGTAGAGATGAGTTAAATCGAATAGAGATATATTATGGGCCATTTGAAGATAATACGCTTAGAAACGATTTATATAAGAAGTTACAAAAAATGGGAATAAAAAATTCTTATGAGGTTGAATTAACTAAAGAAGAGTTTGATAAAAGATGTAATTATTAGAAAATTCTACGAGTTTTCTAATATAAAATAAGCATCTTTAACTTTAATCTCTTTGTCTTGTATATTTACACTTGTAATATATGTATCAAAAATATGTGGTAATAGAAAAGTTTGAGGAAGATCCTTAGAAACTAAAGATTTATCTGTAGTAATTTCAAGATAATCACTAATTGGATATCTATGTATATCTTTTACTAAACCCAATTTTAAATCATTTTCATATACTGTACAGCCAATTAAATCAAACCAAAAAAATTCATTCTCTTTTAAATTACAATTCTCTCTTGTTTGTTCAGGTGATGCAAAAAGTTCTTGATTTATAAGTTTTTTTGCAAGATCAATATCTTCATAGTTTTCAAATAAAACTATATCTCGATTTGAATTATATTCAACAACTTTTAATTTAACTTTTCTGTTAGTTATAAAAATTGCATCTTTTTTAAATTGTTCAGGAAAATCTGAGTCTAAGTGAAGTTTTAAATGTCCCTTTAGACCTACAGTTTTTCCTAGTTTAGCTACGTATATATTACTATTCATCTATAAAAACTACTTTGCAATAACTTGAATTTTATATGAAACACCATCTTTTGCTTTACAACCATTTGCCATAGTTTTTAGAGCATTAATCATGTTACCATTCTTACCAATAAGTTTCCCAATATCTGAACTATTTGCTTCAACTGTAATTTCAGCAAATGTATCATCAATTGATTTTTTAGTAACAGTTACATCTTCAGGTACACTAACAATCAGTTTTGCGTAATTTTCAATAAAATTAGTAATCATAGCTATTTGTCAACTAATTATTTTGCAGCTAATTTTGCAACTTTTTCAGAAGGTTTAGCACCAACACTTAACCAGTAGTCATATCTTTCTTGGTCAATTTTTAATACTTTTGGTTCTGCAACTGGGTTAAAGTAACCAATTGATTCAATCCATCCTGAATCTCTTCTTTTTCTTGAGTCTGTTACAACGATTCTGTAAAATGGTTTCTTGTTTCTACCCATTCTTGTTAATCTAATTACTGTCATGTTTTTTTCCT
>NYWO01000113.1 GCA_002685075.1 Arcobacter sp. | reverse complement strand
TCATAAATACTTTCACTTCGAGCATTCATATTCATTGAAACCTTTGAACTAGCCCAAGAAGGCAAATATCCAAAGTGAGTATACAAATAGTTACCATTGTTTAAAAGTGTAGGTATTGGAGTTGTAGGAGGAATATTGTATCTAGGATTTAATTCTCCAATCATATCATTTTGAATTAGAGATAAAGCATCTTTTTTAAATGCTTTGTCATCATATATACTTAATCGTCCAGGCATTTATTAAAACCCATAAATTAAAAAATCTATTGAATTTTTAATTTCTTCACTTTGTTCTTTTATGGAACATATTTTTTCACTTAATAAAGAAAATGGAATCGTAGCCATTTGATCAGTATATAAATATAATATTTCATCATCTATTTTTAGTTCTTTTGTAAGTCCATCAACTTTTGCTAAAGAAAAAACTAAAGGAATCACAACCCTTGTATCTAAAGAAGACAAGAGGTCATTTTGTATATCTAATAAATATGGGACATCTTTATTAGTTCTTTCATTTTCATTTTTATAAACATCAAATTGTGCCACTAAAATATCCTATGTTCTGCTAATATAAGTCCATTATCTCTTACTCTTTTATTATGGTCTGATATTGCTTCTTTATTATCTTCTTGCCACTTTTTTATTTTCACTTCTTTTGAGCTTAATTTCAAATAAGATCTTAGAGCTTCTCTTACAATTTGACTCTTTTTTTTGCCCAATAAAATAGCTGAATTATCTAATTCTTTAAGTAGATTTTCTTCTAAGGTAATTGTCATTTTTCTTGTCATAAAAATCCTTTGCCATATTTTACCATACTTTTAGTAATTAAATATAAATAGTTTTAAATATCTTCAATAACAAAAAGGTTTGTTTTTGGTATTATTCCATTATGCAATTAGAAGAGAAACTAAAACAACTACCAAACGATGCTGGTGTTTATCAATACTTCGATAAAGATGGAAGATTACTATATATTGGAAAAGCAAAGGTATTAAAAAATAGAGTTAAATCTTATTTTAAATTTACTCCAAAACTACTACCCTCTGATAAATTAGGTCCTAGAATCTATAAAATGATTAGTGAAACCACTTGGATAGAATGGATTGTAGTTCCAAATGAGCATGATGCTTTAATCTTAGAAAATTCTCTTATTAAACAATTAAAACCAAAATACAATATTTTACTTCGTGATGATAAAACATATCCATATATTTATATTGATTATACTGAACTTTATCCAAGACTAGAAATTACTAGAAAAGTTTATAAAAGCAAAAATATAAAATACTTTGGTCCCTATTCTACAGGTGCTAGAGATATGCTTGATAGTATTTATGAAATAGTTCCACTTGTTCAAAAAAAATCCTGTATTAAAGGGAAAGAAGCATGTCTCTTTCATCAAATTAAAAGATGTCATGCTCCATGTGAGGGCAAAATTTCAACAGGTGATTATTCAAAGATTGTAGATACTGCTATTGATTATATTTATAATAAATCAAAACTAATTACAAAGCTAAATGAAAAAATGATGGAATACTCTGAAGACTTTAGATTTGAAGAAGCCATGAAGTTAAGAGACAGAATAAAAACAATAGAAAAGTCTCAAATAAAATCAGGAATGGATTTAGCAACAAATGAAAATCTAGATGTATTTGCAATAAAAGCTTCAAATAAAAAAGCTGTAGTTGTAAGAATGTTTATAAGAGATGGAAAACTTACTTCATCTTCATATGATTTTATAAAAATTAATTTCCTTGATGAAGAATTAAATATAGATTTAAATGAAGTATATAAAAGAGCACTTGTAAATTACTATGACAATGAAATACCTGTTTTTCCAAGAGAAATACTAACTGCTATTGAAATAGAGGAAAAAGAAGATATTGAAGAGTTTTTATATAGTAAATTTTCAAAAAAAATCAAACTTATAAATCCAAAAAAAGATAAGAAAAAAGATTTAGTACAAATAGCTTTAAATAATTGTGATGAGCTTCTTAGAATTGATTCATCAAGAAATCAGAGTACTATTTACACAGAACTTCGAAAACTTTTCTCTCTACAAACTATACCATCAAGAATTGAGTCTTACGATAACTCACATATGATGGGACAAGCAACTGTAGGAGCTATGGTTGTTTGGAATGATGAGTTAAATGCCTTTGATAGAAAAGATTTTAGACACTATAATTTAGAAGCAAAAGATGAATATTCACAAATGAGAGAAATGCTAATGCGTAGAGTTGAAAGTTTTGAGAAAAACCCTGCTCCTGATCTATGGGTAATTGATGGAGGCTCAACTTTACTAAAATTAGCCTATGACATTGTAAATTCATGTGGAGTTAATCTAGATGTTATAGCAATTGCTAAAGAAAAAGTAGATGCCAAAGCACATAGAGCTAAGGGAGCTGCTAAAGATATTATTCACTATAAAGATACAAAAGGTGAATATAGAGCTTTAAAGCTTGAAACAAGTGACCAAAGATTACAATTTGTTCAAAGACAAAGAGATGAAGCACATAGATTTGTAATTAATTTTCATAAAAAACAAAAAAGAAAAGAAGATAAACAAGTATCATTATTACAAATCAAAGGAATCGGAGAAGCAAAGGTAAAAAAACTTCTTTTATATTTTGGAGAGTTTGAAAAAATTAGAAATTCAAGTATTGAAGAGTTAAAAGAAGTTTTAAATGAAAAGGATGCTCTAGTTATTAATGCTTATTTTAAAGAAGAGAACATTTAAAATGGAAAGATATTTGATAACTATAAAAAGTTATTCACATACTTTTCACATAGTTTTAAATTCTATTCATCATATAAATAATATCTTAAATAAAACAAACTTTTATATTAAGAAAAGTATAAGAAATCATAAATTTTTAACTTCCAATAAAACCTTTAAAACCCCATATATAAGTTCTTTCAATACAATAATCTATAAAAATAATTTCTTTTTATACCTTATTCATATATATAATTTTTCTTGTGATTTATCTAAGCAAACTTCTATTTTATGGGTATTAAAAGAAGATGTGAAAAAACTACGTGAAAAACTATTACAAAGTGTTTTTTCTCTTTATTTTTTAATAAAATATTAAAAAGGGGATATCTAATAATGAAATATAAAATTTCAAAAATTATTCTTATTTCAACTTTTACTATTAATCTAAGCTCTAGTACATTAAGTACTTCCGATATAAGATATGAGTTAGCAAAAGAGTACTCTTCAAAAAAAAGTAAAAAGTATGATATTAAAAAAGCATACAATCTTTTAGTAGATAATGTAAATGAAAATCACTCAAAATCTCAAATTCTAATTGCTAGATTTTTTTTAATAGGCCTTGCTGTTGAAAAAGATTATGAGAAAGCCTTATATTACTTTAAAGAAGCCTCAAAACAAAAAGAGTATACAGCAAACTGTTATATAGCATATATGTATGCTAGCGGTAAAGGAGTATTTCCAAATTTTGGAAGAGCTCACGTTTTTGCAAAAAGTGAATATCAAAAAGGCAATAAAGTTTGTAAGAAAGTTTGGAATGATTATAATTTAGGGAAATATACAAAAGACAAAGGTTGGAATATTGGAGACTATAATAAGCCTATTAAATAAGGCTTATTATTTAATTTTTTCTATTTTTGTGTTAACTTACAATTTTCAATAAGAACATTGTCTAAGCCATTAAATACTTCTTTAGTAGCTTCTTCAATACCTACTGATAATTTTGCTAACTCAATATTATCATCTTTATTTGCATTTGCATTAATATAGTTTTGAACACCTTGGTGAACTTTTTCATGAGCAACTTTTAATTCATTCCATACTGTTCCATTTACAAATACTTTAGAACTACTTTCACATGAATCAATCCATTTTCCTAAGTTACAAGAATGGCAATCTACTACTTTCCAAGACTCAAAAGTATCTAGCTTCTTAAAGTTATTATCTTTAAAGTTAATATGATCATTTTTGTATTTAGCAATATCAGCAATAAGTTCTACATCACAAACTTGTTCTAAAACTTTTTCATCGATTGTAGCACTTTGTGTAATTTCTATTAATCTTTTAGATAAATCTTTTACTTCAAAAGATAAGTTATCAATTGAAGATGCTGTTTGTGCATTTTCTTGTGTTACTCTATCTAAATCATTAATTGCAGAATTAATTTGAACCATTCCTTTTTCTTGTTCTTTACTAGAAGTTGAAACATCATCAATAATTCTCTTAGTTTGGATGATTTTATCATTTAATTCAGAATATCCTTCAATCATTTTAGAAGAAATTTCTTTCCCATGTTTAGATTTATTACTAGCATCTTCAACTAATGTTTTAATATCTTTTGCTGCTTCTGCACTTCTACTTGCAAGGTTTCTTACTTCTGCAGCAACTACGGCAAATCCTTTTCCTGCTTCACCCGCAGTTGCAGCTTCAACGGCTGCATTTAAAGAAAGAATATTCGTTTGGAAAGCAATTTGATCAATAATAGTAATAGCTTCATTAATAGCTGTTACCTTATCATTAATTTCCTCCATTGAAGAAGAAGTTAATGATGCTAATTCTTTTCCTGTTGTAGATGAACTATTTAATTCATCAGATAACGAAGTCATTAACATAATATGTTCATTATTTGCTTGTATTGTAGATGTAATTTCTTCAATAGAAGCTGCTGTTTCTTCTAATGATGCTGCTTGATTTGTTGATGATGTTGATAATTTTTGTGACCCATTAGATAAAGTATTAGTAGAAACTGATAATTCAGAACCTGCATTAGAAATCATTGCAACTAATTGTGAAATATTAGAACCTAAAAGAATAGTCGAAGTAACCAAAGATCCCATATCTCCACCCATTTCATTAATATTTTTTTCTGATAAAGAAAACTTGTAATCACCACTTGCATAAGCATCAAGTAATTTATTAATCATATCAAATTTAGTTTTTATATCAACAACCATGTCATTTATATTTGTTCTTAATGTTTCAACTTCTTGTGTAGCACCATGTTGTTTAATAGTATAACAGAAGAAGCCATTTTTAACTTTCTTCATAATATCATCAATTTCTGCAACAACAAGCTTATCTTGTTCCATTAATTTAGAAGTACTTTCAATCTGCGTATTTATATTCTTAGACATTTGTCCAAATTCATCTTTACCTTTTACTTCTAATAAAGTAATAGTCTCTTTTTCTCTTAGCGTATATTTAAAGAATTCTTCTAGCCCATTTTTAAATGTCTCTAATGAAGAAAGAATATTTCTTGTAATGAAAGATGCAATTATAAAAACAACTATTAAGGCAATTAAAGTAAGAAGAAGTGTAATTAAAAGTTTTGTATATAAAGAAGACTCTAATTCTTTTACATCAACTAGTAATTCATTTGTTAAATGATCATCAACTTTTTTTAATAAATTTATTTTTTTTGTTATTTGAGAGAACCAATATTCAGGATCACCTGCAAATAAGTTAAATCCTAATTTATATAAAGCTACCATTGTTGGGAAATCATCAACTCTTACAATTTTATCTATTTCTTTTATATCATCATTTTCAAGCTTAGATTTTGTAATAATACTTAAATTGTTATGATATTTTGTAAAAGTATTTTCAATAGCAGTAAGAGATTCTAATTCTTCTGGTTTTAAATTAGGAAATGTTTTATATTTATTTAATAATTTAATTAACTCGATATACTGTTCTTCTACACTGTTTTTATAACCTATATCTCCTCTTAAAAGATAGTTTTTAAAGTTATGAATAATACCACCATAACCAATATACTCTCCAACAGAAGCTATAATTTCTTGTTTATGAATAGCATTTAATAAGATATTCCTTATTCTGTTTACTTCATCAACTTCTTTTCCTTTTACCGTTTCTTTATAATATTTAATAGAACTGTCTGAAGCATAGTATTTAAAAGATTGCATATAAGAGTCTTGCTCTGATATTAATTTATTGAATTTTTCTCTCATACCTTCTGCAAACTTGTCAGCACTTAAAGTATTTGTACCAATTGCTCTTTCAATTCCAGCTCTTTCTTTTGAAAGTAAAAAGTTTGAGAAAGCTGTTATTTCTTTTGACATATCTGAATTATCTGTTAATTTTGAAAGAAGAACAACCTCTTCTAATAAAAGATTATTAGTGATTGTATAATAAGAAATTGCTGATCCAACATTAATATCAAATGAATCTACTTTATTTCTAATTTTATTAATATCTTCTAGTCTTTTTAAAACAGTATTAATATTATTAATTAATAAATCTGAAGGTAAATAATTAACCAGAGTATCATTTGCAGCCAAAAAGGATTTTATTTTAGCATCAGTAAGTTTTCTTTGTGCTGGTAATTCATTTGCAAATTTTTCACCTTTACTTCCTAAGAATCCTGCTGTATAACCTCTTTCTTTTTGAGTTTCGTGCAATAATTGAGAAATTGCTTTTCCAAATAGTATTCCAATTTCAATTCTTTCAGCTTTTCTAATTTCTTTATATACAGAAATATTCTGAGTAATTGAAAGGAACAACATCCCTATTAAAGGGAGAGAGATAAGTAGTAATAACTTTTTTTTGATTGTTAGGTTATTGATAAAATTCATATTTATCCTTATTTTTAAATATAATAACTATATTATATTTTAAAAATAATTTTTTTTAGATAAAACAGTGAATAAATATTAATTTCTTTTTAAGAATATTATTTTTTACTTATAATATCTTCTAGTAAATACTTAATTTGATTATCATTTAAATAATTTATAAATAATCTAAAATTATCATCAACTTCCTTTTTATCATAACCTGCAAGTGAAATTACAACTTTTCTTTTATTATCTATTATTTTAGGTAAAGATGATAAATCAAGATTTTTTGATATTTTATGCATTATATCAATTAAGTCATTTTCACTACAAATTGCCGTTAAAGTAACTCTATATTTTGATTTTGATTTTAAATAATATTTATCTAAAGCTTCAATAACCATTGATTGACTCATTGAAGGGAAACCAGGAGTAAAAAAGAATCTATTTTCTAAATAAAATCCAGGTACATTATTAACCACATTTTTAAGTAGTTTAGCATTTATTGGAAGATAAGCCATATTTATTCTATGAGGATAAGCTTCATCATTAAACTGTTTCAAAATAAGGTGCATAGCCTCTTCGTGAAATTCCATCTTATAATCTGTAAAAGATTTTGCAGCAATTACTCTTGTATAATCGTCAGGAGTAGAACCAATTCCACCAAAGCAAAACATTACAGAATTTTCATCAGCTTTAATAAGGTTAAAAATATTATGCATTAAGTCGATATCGTCTTCAATTACAAAAGAGGCCTTATGTTCCCAACCTCTTTTTAAAAGTTCTTTATTTAAAAAAGGAAAGTGAGCATCCAAACGACGTCCATTTAGAAGTTCTGTACCAATAATAACACTATAAAAATTTACTTTTTTTTCTATCATTACCTTTCCTAGTTTAAAATTTATAATTATATTTTAGATTGAATAAATGCATCCATTTCATCTACAATTACTTCAATAGTTCTCTCACCATTGAATTTTGTTAATAGATCTTTTGAAGAATAAAATTCTTGTATTGACTCTAATGGATCTGTATATAATTTCATTCTATTATTAAATATCTCAACATTATCATCAGTTCTAGCAACGTCAGCATCAGCAGCACGTCCAAGTACTCTTTGACAAGCTATTTCTTTTGAAACTGCAACTTCAATAACATTTATTAAAGAAACTTCGTCTTCTTTTTCTAGGTATGTATCTAAGGCATTCATTTGCTCATTAGATCTTGGATATCCATCAATAATAACTACATCATTTGGAGCATTTTTAATAGCTGTTACAATTGTCTCAATAGCAATTTCAATTGGAACTAAATTTCCTTTTGAAACAAAAGAATCAATTAAAGCTCCACGTTCACTTCCACTTGCAATTTCTGCTCTAAACATATCACCAGTTGAATAGTGTGTAATATAAGAGTGTTTTTGTGCTATTAATTCGGCATCAGTTGTTTTTCCAGAACCTGGAGCTCCAATTATTAAAAATAGTTTCTTCATTTATTTCCTTCGTATAATACATTTATCGTTCAATTAGTTAAAATAAGAACGAGTTCATTAAAACTCATAGCTCTCACAAAGGTTAATAATAAACAAGTTTTTT
>NYWO01000112.1 GCA_002685075.1 Arcobacter sp. | reverse complement strand
TTTTCTTCACTATTTAGTTCATCTTTAACAAAATCAACATTTTCTTTCATACTCATATTTATAAACCTTTTTTAAAACTAGATGATATAGTACAAAAAAGTTTATAAAACCTTACTTTTATAAACTTTTTTGTATAATTTATCTTTATAAATTTAAAAGGTTAAATACATATGAAGAAATTATTAATAGCAATATCTCTTGGATTATTATTCTCTCAATCTATCGTTGCAGATGAAGATATCGAAGAAAAATCAAGATTTGAATCTTTATCAAAATTAACAAAAGTAATCGGTACAGTTGAAAAATACTATGTAGATGATATAAAATTAGAAGAAATTGTAAACAAGGCATTAAAAGGACTTATGCAAGAGTTAGATGCTCACTCAACTTTTTTAGATGCAAAATCATCAAAAGAAATGAGTATTCAAACTAAAGGTGAGTTTGGAGGTTTAGGAATTACTGTTGGTATGAGAGATGGCGCCTTAACTGTTATCTCTCCAATTGATGATACTCCAGCTTTTAAAGCAGGAATTAAATCTTCAGATATTATTTTAAAAATTGATGAAACATCAACTTTAAATATGACTTTAGATGAAGCAGTTTCATTAATGAGAGGAAAACCTAAAACAGATATTTTACTAACAGTTGTTAGAAAAGGCGAAAATAAACCTGTTAAAATTAAAATTACTAGAGATATTATTAAAATTCAATCAGTATTTTCAAAAACTTTTGAAAAAGAAAATTTATTATATTTAAGAGTTTCTAGTTTTGATAGAAAAGTTGTAGATGGTTTAGAAAAAGCTATAAAAAATAATCCAGATGTAAAAGGATTAATCCTTGATTTAAGAAATAACCCAGGTGGTTTACTTTCTCAAGCGATTGGTGTAGTTGATCTTTTTGTAGATAGAGGTGTTATTGTATCTCAAAAAGGTAGAGATGAAGATGACGAAGAAAAATTTGAGGCAACTAGTTCAAATACTGTTTCAAGACTTCCTATGGTTGTTCTAATTAATGGTGGTTCTGCATCTGCATCTGAAATTGTTTCAGGAGCACTTCAAGATCATAAAAGAGCTATTTTAATTGGTGAAAAATCATTTGGTAAAGGTTCCGTTCAAGCTATTTTACCTATTACAAAAGATAGAAAAGAAACTATAAAACTTACAATTGCTAAGTATTATTTACCAAGTGGCAGAACAATTCAAGCAGTAGGTGTTACTCCTGACATTATTGCATATGCTGGAAAATCTACACAAGGTGAAGATTCTGAATTTAAAATAAAAGAAGCAGATTTAAAAAAACACCTTGAAAGTGAATTAGAGAAAGTAGATAAAAAAGTTAAAAAAGAGCAAGAAAACAAAGAAGATAATAAAATCATTACAAAAGAAGATGTTTTAAATGATAATCAATTAAATACATCACTTGGTATTTTAAAAAGTCTTATAATTATAAATGAAAAGTAGGAGTGTAAATGAAAATTAGTGATATTGTTGCATTAGGTCTTTGGCCAGAGTCAAAGAAAACAACATCAAAAAAAGGTATTGATGAACTTGAAGAGTTAGGATATAACCTTTTTTATATTGGTAAAAATGCAGATTTATATACTTGTCCAGGTGAAGATCGAAAAGTTTTATTAGTTAGAAGTGATAGATGTTCAGTATTTGATATTCCATTAAATTTAGAAATTGAAGGTAAGGGTGTTTCTCAAACTGCTATTTCAAATTATGGTGCTCAATTTGCTAAAAAATCTGGTATAAAAACAGCCATTCTTTCTGAAAAAGTTGACCAAAATTTAAGTATTTCTCCTAGATGTCAACTTATGGAATTATGTAAGCCTTTAGAAGCTGAAATAGATGGTGATGTTGTACAATTTGAAT
This sequence comes from Arcobacter sp., assembly GCA_002685075.1. Classification (GTDB taxonomy): domain Bacteria; phylum Campylobacterota; class Campylobacteria; order Campylobacterales; family Arcobacteraceae; genus Poseidonibacter. Next base: position 3,956 of record NYWO01000112.1, on the reverse strand, counting down.
TTATTTTTAGAAACTATTTAACAGGGTCTTTATATGAAGCTTGTCAAAATGGAAATGATCCTTATGGTTTAAATTTATCTTCTGATTTAAAACAATGGCATAAATTTGAAACTCCATTATTTACACCAACTACTAAAGGTATAAAAGACCTACCTTTAAACTCTAAACTTGTTAGAGAAAAATTTCCAGAAATTATTTCAAGTATGGAAAAATTATTCATAGATTTCACAAAATTTGCTTATGATAATGGTATTGTAGTTGTTGATACAAAGTTTGAAATATTTGTTGACGAACAAGGTCAATGGGTTTTAGGTGATGAAGTTTTAACTCCTGAAAGTTCAAGATTTATAGCTCTTGAAGATTTTGAAAAAGAAAATTTTATTTCAATGGATAAACAAATTTTAAGAAATTTTGGTAAAGAAAATAATTGGAAAGAAAAATCAAAAGCTTTAAAAAATGGTGAAAAATTAGAAGTAGATGTACCTGATTCTATTAAAAATACAATCTTAAATGGGTATACTACGATCTTAAATAGTTTAAGTAAGTAGCTTAAAAATAGATTTAAGTATAAATATATAGTGATTTTAGATATAATCGCAAAATTATAAATTGAAGGGAATAAATGAAAGCAATTGTAAATGTAGCATTAAAACAAGGTGTATTAGACGATCAAGGTAAGGCAACTCATCATGCTTTAGACACTTTAGGATTCAAAGAAGTAGTAAAAGACGTAAGAATTGGTAAGCAAATTATTATTGAATTAAACTCTTCAAATGAAGCTGAAGCTAAAGAAGAAGTAGCAAAAATGTGTGAAAAACTTCTTGCTAATACTGTTATTGAAGATTACGATATCGAAATAGTAGGTTAATATGAAAGTTTCAGTATTACAATTTCCAGGGACAAATTGTGAGTATGATACACAATATGCTTTTGAACAATTAGGTGCGCAAGTTGAAATTGTTTGGCACAAAGAAAAGAATATTCCTAGCGACACAGATTTATTAGTAATTCCTGGTGGATTTTCATATGGTGATTACTTAAGATCAGGAGCAATTGCAAGATTTGCAAATATCATGGATTCAGTTCAAGAATATGCTGCTAATGGTGGTAAAATCTTAGGAATTTGTAATGGATTCCAAATTTTATTAGAAGCTGGTTTATTACCAGGAGCTATGAAAAGAAATGATTCTTTACATTTTATTTCTAAGTTTCATAATTTAAAAGTTATTGATAATAACAATACATTTTTATCATTACTTAAAAAAGATGAAGTTGTTAATGTTCCAGTTGCTCATCATGATGGTAACTATTTTATTGATGCAAAGGGGTTAAAAGAATTAGAAGAGAATGGACAAATCTTATTAAAATATTGTAATGAAGAAGGAAACACTGGGAACTTAAATGGTTCAGTTTCTAATATTGCAGGTATTTGTAATAAAGAAAAAAATGTATTCGGTTTAATGCCTCATCCTGAAAGAGCAATGGAAGACTTACTTGGTGGTGATGATGGAATAAGAATGCTTAAGGGTTTTTTACAATAAAGATATAGCTTTAGCTATATCCTTATTATGAAAAAGCTATTATGAAAAAAACATTATCTCTAATAATTTTAATAAATATTTTATTATCAATAAATTTATTTGCTGCAAAAAACTTATATGTTTCATATAAAGAAATTCCAAAACAAGTTTATAAAAATCAAAAATTTGAAGTAACAATAAAAGCTTTAGTTACAACGAAAAACTTTGATTATATTACAACATCTTTTTCTAATGCAAAAAATATAAAAGTACTTAATCCAAATAGTAAGTGGGTGAATACCTCTGGTGCAAACTATGAAAACAAGTTTTTTTTTAAAGCTGATCAAGGAAGTTTTAGATTACCAACTTTTTCAAATAAGTTAGTAAAAAACGGAAAAACAATAGAAGTTTCTAGCCTGTCTCCTGTAAGTATTGCTTATTCAGATATTGCTAAAGGTGACGAAAGGTTTTCTAATATAATTGCAAAAGATTTTAAACTAAAAGCTTATAAAACAAAACAATACAACAATAAAGAGTCTTTAACAATTATTGATATTGATGCTATTAATTCAAACCTTGAAGATTTTTCTATTCATGGAATACAAGAGCAAGGAAGATCAAAATTAAGTGATAATTATCCTAATCAAAACTTGATTTATTACGTAGTTATGCCAATTCATAAAAAGAAACTACAGTTTAAATACTATAATACAACAAGTAAAAGTTTCGTAACTGTTACCGTTCCTTTGATTTTACAAAATGAATTAGTAAGTACTCAAACAGATTTAAATCCAAATGATTCAAGTTTTGAAAAGTACAAAAAAATGGCAGTTGTTGTGTTATTGCTAATATTTGTTTTACTATATATATGGAAAAGAAATAAAATATATTTAGGAACTTCAATTGTACTATTTATTATTACAGCAATTTATTTAATGCCAAATAGCACAGGAATTGTAAAAAAAGATTCTTATATTTATATCTTACCAACAAAAAACTCTACAATATTCTTCAAGTTAGAAAATCAAGAAAAAGTAGAAATTCTAAATAGAAAAAAAGATTTTATAAAAGTTATGGGAATTGATAAGAAATTTATAGGTTGGATAAAGGAAGAAAATTTTGGCAAAAATTAGAGGGATAATACTTTTAATACAGTTTTCAATTACAGTTGCTATTACAGTTTGTGCAATGTATTTATTTAGAAACCATACACATAAAGTAATAAAAATTTGGATGAAGTTACAAATGAAATTTCTAGGAATTAAACTAGAAACTAAAGGAACTTTAGACGAATCATGTGATTTAGTTTTAATGAATCACCAATCTTTACTTGATATTATTATTATGGAACATATTCATAATAGAGACCTAGCCTGGGTTGCCAAAAAAGAAATATCAGATTTATTTTTCTTTGGACATATTATAAAAGCTCCAAGAATGATTTCAATTGATAGAGAGAATAAAGCAGGAATTATTCATTTATTTAAAGAAGTAAAAGATAGATTAGACAAAGGTCGTCCAATTGCAATGTTTCCTGAAGGAACTAGATCTGATGGAACGAAAATGCTTAAATTTAAAGCAGGTGCAAAAATGGTTGGAAATAAATACAAACTAAAAGTTCAACCAGTTTTAATTTTTAATACTAGAAATATTGTTGATTCAAAAAAACTTGAAGCTAGTCCAGGTGTTGTAAAAGTAATATACTTAGATCCTGTTCAAGCTGATAAATCAACATCTTGGTTTGAAGATACTGAAGAGGAAATGAACACTTTATTTCAAGAGGAAATAAAGAAGTATGACTCTTAGTTGGCAAACTATTTTAGCAATTGGTGCTGGAGGATTTTTAGGCGCAATTGCTAGAGCTTATAGTGTACATCTTTCTAATAAATATATTCCATTAGATTTTCCTATGGGAGTATTACTTGTAAATATTATTGGTTCTTTTATTATTGGAATTTTATTTGCATATTTTACACACTTCACTGTTTCAGATACGCTAAAAGCATTTTTAACTACAGGCTTTTTAGGTGCTCTTACAACATATTCTACATTTGCAATTGAATCATACTTACTTTTTGGAACATCTGCATATTTAGCAATTACAAATATGGCATTGAATCTATTTGGAACAATTATAGCTGCTGGTTCTGGTTATAAAATTATCAATTTTCTTTTAAAATAAACTACAAAAAATTTTAAGCATTAAAAAGTTATAATAAGTCCAAATTAACATAAGGATTAGTCATGGGTATGCCAGGCGGAATGGAATGGATATTAATAGCATTAGTAGTACTACTACTATTTGGAGGTAAAAAAATACCTGAATTAGCTAAAGGTCTTGGTTCTGGAATTAAAAACTTCAAAAAAGCTGTAAAAGATGATGAAGAAACTGAAGTTGCTGATAAAAAAAATGATGAAATCGAAAAAAAAGCTGAA
>NYWO01000111.1 GCA_002685075.1 Arcobacter sp. | reverse complement strand
TTCTTTGTAGTTCGGCATGTTAGGCCTTTTTGTTAATCTTTGATAACTATATTTTAGCTAATTTCTTGTTATCAATGGCTTTAGTTCTTTCACAGTCTCTATGGCTTATGGACATGATAACTTCTATAAAAGAGTTGAACAATTTATAAAAGACATTAAAGCAGATGGTAGATTAATAAAAATAGCTAAAAACAATAGTTTAGAACCTATTGTTAATTTAAATTAAAAGCTTTTTATGTTTAAAAAAATATTAAAAAAAGACATCTTTATCATCCTATATGCTTTTATATTTATACTATTTATAATCGTTGCAGGAATAAAATATTCTTCAAATATTCTAAAAGAAGAAATTGTTAATAAACAATTAAAAATAACCCAATTAAATGCAGATTTTTTAGCAGAAGATCTCAATATTAATATTAATAATATTGAAGTTTTCATTGAAAATATTGCTTCAATTATAGATTTAAAAAATGACCAAATAGTAATAAGCAATTCATTGTTTCATAGTCTAGATAAATTCCCTCAAATTAGATCTATTAATATTATAAATAAAAATAAAATTTTATATAGTTCAAATAATAAAAATATTGGATTTAATATTAAAAACTATAATTTTATTCCTAAACCACTATTTAACAATAATATAATTAGAGTATCTTCAACTAAAAAAGGAAGAGATGTACATTCAACATTAAATGATATATCTTCTAATAAAAATATTGATGATAGTTATATCCCCATAATAAAAGAAGCATTTATAAATGGTGAAAAATATTCAGTAATGATTAACTTAAATACAAATTACTTTTTTAATAAATTCAAAAATACAGATAAGGAAAATAATCTAAATATACAATTATTAAGAATTGATAAGAAGCTATTAATATCAACAAATAAAAGTAGTATGCATGAAGGGAAAATAGAGTCTAATTATATTTTAGAAAAAGCATTACAATTTAATAAAGCAAGCGATGTATATGATATAGATAATGATAAAATAATAACTTCATACTCTTTAACAAAAGATTATCCATTTATCATAGGAATAAAGTTAGATTATAAAAAAAGTCTTTTAGACTGGAATGAGAAAAGTTATCAATTTTTTATTATTTCTACTATAATTATTTTTATTTGTATGATAGTTGTTCTAATTTTTATTCTTCTTTTTAAAAGAGGAAAAGAACGTGAAGTACTTGAAAAAAATAAATTTAAATTGTTATTTCAAGATTCACATTTAATGACTGTAATGATAAATAAAAGTGGTCAAATAGAAAATATCAATAATTTAGGTTTAGAATTTTTAGGTAAAAAAGAATTAAAAGAAGTAAAAAGAACCAACTTCTGGGATTTAGATTGCTGGGAAATAAATGAAAAAAATAAGATAAAAAAGTTTTTTGAAAGTAATCGAATTAAAAAAAGAATTAACTTTCAAATAAAAGCACTTGATGTAAATAAAGAAATAGCAATCTTTGACTTTACTTTATATACTATTGATAATATTGAAGATGAATTTAACTATATAGCAATAACTGAAGATATAACGGAGAAAAAGAGAAAAGAAAGAAGATTAGAACAGTCATACACTGTATTTAATCATACTAGAGATGGTATTATCATTACTGATAAAGATACTAATATAATTGATGTAAATAAGGCCTTTGAACAAATTACGGGGTATAGTAAAAAAGATACAAAAAATAGAACTACTCGAATATTAAAATCAAGTTTAAATGATAAAAAGTTTTATGATCAAATGTGGAAAAGTATAAATGAACAAGGTTTTTGGGAAGGTGAGATAAGTAATTTAAATAAAAAAAGAGAAATTTACACAGAATGGCTAACAATAAATACAATATATGATGAAAACTCACAAGTACTAAATTATATAGGTATATTTAGTGATATTACTGAACAAAAAAATAAAGATCAAGAAATAAATGAAAAACAAAGGCTCTTATTCCAACAATCAAAAATGGCCTCATTAGGTGAAATGATTGAGAATATTGCACATCAATGGAGACAGCCTTTATCTGTAATCTCAACAGCTTCAACTGGTATAAAAATAAAAAAAGAATTAAATATTTTATCAGATGAAGAAGAACTAAAATCCTTAGATGCAATTAATCACTCATCACAATTTTTATCAACTACAATCGATGATTTTAGAAGTTATTTAATAAATGATAACAAAAAAGATAATTTTAATGTCGGTGAAACTATTGACTATTCATTAAAACTATTTAGCTCTAAACTTCATAATAGAAATATAACTATTATAAAAGACTATGAAAATACATATATTTGGGGAATAAGAAATGAATTTGTTCAAGTATTAATAAATATAATTAATAATGCAAACGATGCCTTTGAAGATATAATACAAGAGGAAAAGTATATTTTTATCTCAACAAGAGAGATAGAAAAAAATGTAGAAATAGAAATAAAAGATAATGCAGGTGGAATACCTGAAAAGATTTTAGAAAAAGTTTTTGATCCGTATTTTACAACAAAAGATAAATCTCAAGGTACCGGTATAGGTTTATACATGAGTAGCCAAATAATAAGAAATCATATGGATGGGCATATTCATGTAAAAAATAAAACTTATAAATTTAATAATATCAAGTGTACAGGTGCCTCTTTTATTATAACTTTAAAAAAAGGTAATATTTAAAACTTACTTATTAAGGGTTAAAGAAATTTAACCCTATTCTTCCCTTCATCTTTTGCCTTATATAAAGCATTATCTGCTCTTGAGATAATTGTATCAATAGTATCTTCTTTTACAAAAGCACTAGCGCCAAAACTAACTGATTGATTAGAACAATTTTCAAAATCATAATTTTCTATTCTTTTTCTTAAAATTTCACAAAGAGCTATAATCCCCTCTTTATTTGTATGAGAACAAATAATCAAAAATTCTTCTCCTCCCCAACGTCCTAAAAAATCAATTTCTCTGATATTATTTTTTAAAATATTAGCAATAGATACTAAAACTTTATCTCCAATTAAATGGCCAAAAGTATCATTTACTTTTTTGAAGTTATCAATATCTAGTAAAACAACGCCTAAAGAAGAGTTATACCTTTTTGCACGTTTTATTTCATTATTTAAAAAATCATCTAATTTATTTCTATTTGCAATACCTGTAAGTTTATCAGTAATAGATAAAAGTTCTATTCTTTTTTTAAGCTTTTAATTTCCCCTTTCCATATTTTCTTACTTTTAATTGTTTTCCATATATTATTAAAGACAGCATCATCCATATCTTTATGTTTAAAAACATTATGATTTTTCCCAATTATTTCAGACTTTTTATAACCTGTTAAAGTACACAAAGCATCACTAGCATCAGTAATTATTCCATCTATATTTGTACTTGATATTAAGACGTGGCTATTTATCATCTCTAAGTACTTTTCATTTTCTTTATTTGCTAACTCTAATTTATTTCTAGCAGTTACAAGTTTTCTGTTCCAATAAATAAAAGTACCAATAACTATAACTGAAAACAATATGATTTTTAGCATTAAACTATAATCTACTTTTTCGTCATACTTAAGTGCTATCCATTTGTTGAAAATTCTTGTATTTTCTTTTTCTTCAACATTAGAAATTAGTTTATTAAAAATATCTAATAAAACCTCATCATCATTTCTTACTGCTATTCCTAATTTCCATTTTTCATCAAACTTACCTGCAATTTTAAGCTCACCTGCAAATTCTCTTTGAAATAAATATCCAATTGAATTTAAAGTACCTATGTATCCAAAATGTTCTTTATCAGGTTTTGTAGCTAAAACAAGTGGTGTAGTTAAATATGGAATACTAAAGTTTAAATATTTCTTTCTCTCATCTGTTTGCATAGCTAAAGAGATAATATCACATTTTCTTGACTTACTAAATTCAATAGTTTCATTCCATGTTTTAGTTTTAATTATATTAATTGGAATTGATAACTCTTTGCTAAACTTATTAAAGTAATCAGAGCTTAAACCTACATGTATTCCATTTTTATCAAAAGCTTCAAAAGGCATCCAATTCGGATCTATACATGCATTTATTACTTTTTTGTTTTTTAAATACTTAAGTTCTGCTAGATTTAAACTTTGTTTTGTCTTAACTTTATTTGGATTATCTAAAAACCACTTATATTGTATATCTCTTAGTTTTACTTTTCCAATAGCTTCTAATGATTTATTTATAATACTTGTAGCTTCAGGTATATTTTTACTAATACTAAACACCATATCAAGTTTATTTTCTAGGAATATTGTAGGTTCTAGATATGGCATTCCCATTTCATTTGCAACATGAAGTATTGCAGCTTCTGAAATCAAAGCATCTATTTCTCCAAGACTAACTGCTTTGATCGATTCAATATAGGTATCAAATATTACTATTTTTACATTTTTAAGTTTTTTTGCTATTTTTAGCTCTAAAAGATTGTTTCTTAAAACAGCTATAGATTTACCTTCAAGGTCATTAAGTGTTAGAATCTTTTTATCTTTTTCTTTTTTTCTAGTAAATATTAATTTTTGAATAGATCCATAAACATGTGAGAAATCAAATTTATCAGCTCTTTGTTTATCTACTATACTCATAGCTAAGCCGTCAATATTTTCTTTATTCACTTCATCTAAAACATTCGTCCAAGTATCAATATAAAACTTGATTTCTAATCCACTTTGTTTTTTTATCTCATTTATAATATCAATATTATGACCAGTAATCGTTCCATCATCATTTTCAATGATATAAGGAGTCCAGCCTTTTCCTATTCCTAAAGTTAAAACAGGGTTATTTTTTATAAACTGTTTTTCTTTTTGCGTTAAATTAATATATTATAACTAACTTTAAAGATTATAGTCCCTTAAAACCGACACATTTAATACAAATAATGATAAAATAACCAAATAACTAATAAAAATCTTAAGGTAATAATTTATGCATGAATACTCTTTTTTACTAACAATTGCAATTGTATTTATATTTGGGACAATAAGTCCTGGACCTAGTTTTATTCTTGTAGCTAAAACAGCTGTATCAAAACCTATAAATGAAGGAATTGGAATTGCTCTTGGATTATCATTAGGTGCAGTATTTTTTACTCTCTTAGCAATCTTTGGTTTATATACATTATTTCAAGCTGCTCCATTTTTTTATGGATTATTTAAAGTTTTAGGTGGAATATATTTACTGTATTTAGCATATAAAATATTGAAACACTCAAGTGAAACTTTAAGTACCGAAGAAGTAAAAATACAGACGAAATCAAAAAGTTTTTTTAAGGCAATAGGATTTGGGTTTTTAACACAAATTAGTAATCCTAAAACAGCAATTATTATAGGAAGTATTTTTGCAGCTTTATTACCTCAAGAACTTCCTGCTTATAGTGAAGTATTATTATGCTTACTAGCATTTATTGTAGATTTTGCTTGGTATTCTTGTGTAGTTTTTTTATTATCAACTAATAAATCTCAAAAGATATATTTAAGATTTAAAAAATATATTGATAGAGTTGTAGGTACTATTTTAGCAGGTCTTGGAATAAAATTAGCAATTGACTTTTAAAATATTCAAAACTTAGAATAAATTAAAGACTTGCTATTTTTCTAAGTGGCTCAGAAGATGGTTTTGCAAAATAATATCCTTGTGCATAGTCTACACCAATACTTTTAATCATTTTTAATTCATCTTCTGTTTCAATACCTTCTGCTAATACTTCAATATTATGTTCTTTAGCAATATTATATAAAGCTTTATACACAGATTGTTTTAATTGATTTTTATCTATTCCATCAATTATATTTCTATCTATTTTAATAATATCTGGTTGAAGTTCTATAAGCATATTTAAACTTGAATAACCTTCCCCTACATCATCAAGTGCAATTTTATATCCTTGTTTTCTGTAATATTTTAAAATATTTTTTAGATGTTCTTGGTCTTTTACTAATTCTGTTTCTACAACTTCAAATACGATTTGAGCTGGATCAAAGTCTAATTGTTTTGCCCATTTTTCTGTTGTAGATAAACAAAATTCTGGGTCATATATAGCAGTTGGTATAAAGTTAATAAATAGCTTTTGAGTTACCTTCTTTATAGCTGCAGTTTTAAGTGCAGTTTCTCTACAAAGTTTATCTAGTTTAAAATCTAGATCATTTGCTTTCGATTTTTTAAATAAAACATCTGGGTACATTAATTTTCCATCTTCTTTTACGCCACGAACTAATGCTTCGTAAGCATAAATACTATTATCATGCATATTAATAATTGGCTGAAAATGTGATGTTAAAGTTTCATTATTAACAATATCAAAAAACTCTTTATCTTCTATAATATTTATAAATCTTTGTAAGGGTTTAGCAAGAAGCATAGATTGATAATTAAATTTAGAACCGTTTTCATACTCTATAAAGATTTTAATATTATTTCTTTCTGCATCATTAAAACTTGTATTAAGAATATTTATATTTTTAGAAAAAAAAGCTTTAGTGTTTTTTGAATCAATTGTAATTAAGCCTTTGTCTGAGAAAACTTTTTTACCTAATTTAGCAAAGAAAACTAAGCACTTCTCAATAAGTTCATCAAACTCACTTAATATATATATTTTTGATGCTTTAGCTTCTAATAAAATCTTTTCATTACATTTATTACATGCCATTTAATATCCTTTAATTTTCTATTTTTATAAAGTAAATATAATAATGATTATATCATATTTAAAAAATTATTAATTTATCTAACTTCTAATCTCAATTATAAACTTAGCACCTTTGTATTCTACTTCTTCATAAATATATGAAGTATTCTCTACTAAAAGATTTCCATTTAAATGATTTTTGACAATCTCTTCACTCATATATAGTCCTATTCCCGTACCTTGAGCTTGATGTTTTGTTGTAAAATATGGTTCAAAAATTCTATTTATAATCTCATCATTAATTCCATCACCATTATCAATTATTTCTATATATGATATATCCTCTTTTTTATAAGTATTAATAAAAATTAACTTTCTTGTTTTTTCTTGTTTTAGTAAAATATCTCTTGCATTGTTTAAGATATTTATTAAAACTTGGATAAGTTCATTTTCAATTGAAAATAATTCATAATTTTCAATATTCCTTATGATTTCTATATTTTTTGCTTTATATTGATCACTAATTAATTTAAATGTTCTAGATAAAGTATCAGAAATATTAAACTCTTTTGCCTTATTATTATTTGGATTAAAAAACTCTCTAAAATCATCAATAGTTTGAGAAAGATATTGAGAGGAATCATTAATAGATACTAATGCAGAATATAACTCTTTATCAGATAAGTTACCCATCTCTTTTTGTAGTTTAGCTCCTGTAGAAGCTGTAGATATAACAGATAAAGGCTGTCTCCATTGATGAGCAATATTTCCTATCATTTCACCCATTGCAGCCATTTTATTTTCTTGATAAAGCAATTTTTCTTTTTGTTTCTTTTCTAACTCTAATCTTTTATTAGCTGTTATATCTTGAATACTACCTACAATTAAAGATTTTTCATTATCAAGTTCACCTCTACAATTTATCCATTTAACTTCACCATCATTTTTTCTTATTCTATATATACTATTATGTTCAACTCCAGTTTTGATACACTTATTAAGTGACTCTTCAAAATAAGCAATATCTTCTTTAAATATTACTTGTTTTAAATATTCTCTACCAAACTTATCTTCATCTTTTCTATCAAATCCAAATATGTTAATACATTCATCAGACCAAAAAACTTTTTCTGTTTTTATATTTAATGTCCAATCGCCCATATGAGCGATTTTTTGTGCTTTTAATAGTCTTTCTTTCTGATTAATATTTTCAGATATTTGTTCTTCTAAATTTTTCTTATATTTTAGAAATTTTTTCTCAATTAATTTAGCAATAAAATATGAAATTATTAATAAAAGTACTGTTAAAACAAGTCCATACATAAAAACATTTTTCTTATAACTATCATATTTTTGTTCTAAAATTACTTTTCTTTTTTCTATAATTTTATTCGCATCTGATAAATTAAAACTAGTAGCTAGTACCCAATTCCATTTATCAAATTTTTTTGCATAAATTATACTTTCTTCTTTAGTTTCTTCTCCTAAAGTAATCGTAGGTTTTATTAGTAAGAACCCGTCACTATTTGAATCTTTTTTTAAGAATATATTTTTAAAGAATTCATGAACATGATTAAACTTAGTCTCTTTAAATATATTATGATTTAAAACTCTTTTTAACTCATGTAAAATCACTTTACCTTTATCATCTACAATAAAAATAGCAGCTTCATTTTTGTACTTAATTTTTGAAATATTATCTAAAACTCTTTTTCTTAAATTCTTTTCATAATCATCTACACACTCAGCTGTTGTTATAATCAAATCATAAGGTTCAAATTTCTTTACAATTCCAATTTTTTTAAACTCTTTTGATTTATTATTTGGCTTAAAATAATACCAGGACATGAAGCCTTCACCTTTTGTTCTTGCAATTTCAATTGCTTGATGAACAGAGTAATTGCCTTTTGCATCTATTCTATTTAAAACACTTGTGCCTTCAAATTTAGGGTTTATAGGATGGAGGATATTTATTCCTTCCATAGTATGAATAGAGAAGTAACTTCTTCCTTCATTAAATCGTAGAATCTCTATTGCATTTTTTATTTGATTGATTATTTCATTTTTAGAAAGAGTATCTTTATTTTTAAGATACATATTTGTAGCAATTTTATGCACAATATTTATCTTAAGTTTTAAATCTTTTTCTGAACTTTGAATCTCTTTATTTATATAGTTATATATAGTATTTACATTTGAATATATAATATTTTTTTCAATTTGAATATATTCATTTTCCACAAAAAGTTTTTCTTTTGTAAACTCTTTATCTTGTTCTTTATATAACTCCCCTATGTTTATATACTAACTATATTATACTATATTATAGTTAGTTCAAACTCTACTTATTAATAAACTTAGCTTCTCTTTTTTCAAGAAAAGCATTCATACCTTCTTTCTTATCTTCAAGAGAAAATGTTGAATAAAAAGATTTTCTTTCATTTTCTAGTCCCACTTGCAAACTAGACTCATAAACATTATTTACAGATTCTTTTATAAGTTTAACAATAGGCTGACTCATTGAAGCAATTTTTAAAGCAATTTCAAGTGCATCGTTTATTACTTCACCTTCATTACTAACTTTTGCAACAAGACCATAAGATAAAGCTTCTTGGGCATTAATCATCTCACCTGTTAAGCACATCAACATAGCTTTTGATTTTCCTACTGCTCTTGTTAATCTTTGAGTTCCACCAATACCTGGCATTGTTCCTATTTTAACTTCTGGTTGTCCAAACTTTGCACTTGTATCACAAATAGTGATATCACATAATAAAGAAAGTTCACATCCACCACCAAGTGCAAAACCAGCAACTGCAGCAATTATTGGTTTCTTGTGATTTTCTAAAACTCTCCACTCTTTTGTAATAAATTCGGTATTATAAGCTGTTGCAAAATCTAATAATAATATATTTTAACTATGATATCTTTTTTATAAATTAAGGGCCATTAAAAGAGAAAGCAGAATTTTCTGAAAGAAGAATAAGATAAGAATTTAGATAAAAAAAGGGAAAAGATTTGAAATCTTTTCCCTTTTTTTGAATATTTTATAAATATATTTTCATTTATAACATTTACTTTATAGTAAATTATTTTTAATTAGTCTTTGAACAATACTAAAAATGTATAACCTTCGTCATTAACACCTCCATATTCTTTATGTAGTAAAATTGTATCATTATTTATAATTAAATGCAAGTAAAATTTGTTTTATTTAATATTTTACTTAAATAAAGTAATAATAAACTCTGCTCCTACATGTTCTTTATCTTCATATATATAAGTAGTGTTATTAGCTTCAATATTACCATGCATTCCTTCTGTTATTAAGTTATAAGTCATATGAAGGCCAAGTCCCGTTCCTTCTGATGCATGTTTAGTAGTAAAATAAGGTTCAAATATCTTTGATATTATATTTTGAGGTATTCCACCTGCATTATCTTTAAATTTAATTATAATTGTATTATTAAATGTTTCATGAGATATAAAAATATACCTATTTTCTTCTCTATTATTTTCTAGTAAGACATCTTTGGCATTATTAAATATATTTATAAAACATTGGATAAGTTCATTTGGATAACCTTTTAAATTAATATCTTCTATTAAATTTAGTATTATCTTTATATTATTTTCTTTAATTGTAGCATCAACAAGTTTTAAAAAAGTTTCTGTACTATTTTTTAAATTAAATTCTTTTGGCTTTCTATCACCTTTTATATAATTTCTAAAATCATTAATAGTACTTGAAAGATATTGTACATTATCATTAATAGTACTACAAGATTTTTTAAAAGAATCATCAGTTAAGGTATCATACTCTTTTTGTATTAACATCCCTGAAGAAGCAGTTGATATTACAGATAATGGTTGTCTCCATTGATGAACAATATTAGCTATCATTTCTCCCATTGAAACCATTTTAGATTGTTCTTTTATTGTTTCATATTGTTGCTTAAGTTTAATTTGAGTTAATTTTAATTCGGTTATATCTCTTCCTGAACCTACAGTACCTATAATATTCCCAGCATTGTCATAAAAAGGTGCTTTATTTACCTCTAAATATAATAATTTACCTTTTACATTTCCATATTCTTCAAATTTCATTGAACGATTATTTTCTATAACTACTATATCACTATTTAAACATAATTCACCAAATGTATGCCAATCAGGTTTATTTTTATGTGCTTTTCTTTCTCTTAGTGCAAAAAAAACATCGTCTTTTCCAATTGGCTCTTCAATATTTTTTGCCATAAGTAAACCATCACAAGTAGCTTTATTTGCATAAATATATTTTCCTTCTAAATCTTTAATCCATAACATATCTGGAAGATTGTTTGTTAAAAGTTTAAGAAGAGCTGTATCGCTATGAACTAAAGAAGAGATATCAAATGACATAATAAACCTTTTATTAAATTTATTATTCTACCATATTAATCTTCTATTTTGATATAGGTTGAGAAAAAATATTATTATTTTTATTTTAAAATGAAATGTAAGTTTTGATTTTTTTGAAAGTGGATGGGGTAGAAGGATTCGAACCTTCGAATGACGGCACCAAAAGCCGTTGCCTTACCACTTGGCGATACCCCAAGAACTAAGTTCGATAAGTTTGTAATA
>NYWO01000110.1 GCA_002685075.1 Arcobacter sp. | reverse complement strand
TATAATAATAGGCAAAAATAATGAATCCTACGCCTAATAGAATAGTAATTATAGCAAGGGAAGTTAAACTTGCCATTAATCCTATAAATAAGGTAGTTATAATACATGAAATCATAAAAAACATATCATTATATGATATTACTCGACCTAAATACTTTTCTTCACATTTATCTTGTAATAAGGCATAAGTAAAGGACCAAAGAACAGTTGTAAATAATCCTACAAAAAATAAAGAGATAAGTGAAATATAAAAATTAAACTGTGTTAATCCCCAAATTATTATCATAATTCCTTGAAGAACTAATAAGTAATGTAAGTTATTTTTATTTACGTATTTTGAGATTAAAAATGGTCCTATCATTAATGCAATTGCTCTTGTTGCATTTGATATTCCAATTGCAAGAGGAACTGAGATAACATACTTATATTCACTTTTTGCAAGTAATGTAACTAAAGTATCAAAAGATGTCAAACCAACACTTGCATGTAAAAATATCAAATGCATAATGATCTTATTCTCTTTTATATATAAAAACCCATCTTTTATTAAAGTAAATATTTTATCTTGAACAATACTTGCCTTTACAACAAAATCTATTCTATAAAATGCGATAAAAGCAACAAGAAAAAATAAAGAATCAACTATAAAAGCAGCTTTTATTCCTATATAATTTACAATTACAGCAGAAACTGCCATACCTGCTGCGTAACAAAAAGACCAAATAATAGAGTGTATTTCATTTGCTTTTTGTAAGGCTTCACCTTTTAAAAGCTTTGCTAAAAGTGACATTTCAGTTGAGAAAAATATAGAAGCAGCACTCATTCTAATAAATATAAATATCATTAAAAGCCATATTTGACTTTGATTTTCAATTGTTAAAAAAAGTAAGGTCATTATAAACTCAACAACAAGCAAAGAAAGCATCAAAGGTTTGATTTTAAATCTATCTATTATAGCTCCTGAAAATGGAGCTATAAGAACTGCAGGAAGGAAGTGCATAGCAGTTACTGTTGCAATTGCTAATTCAGAAGAACCAAAATCTACAAGCATTGTATAAATTGCAACATTTGAAAACCATGCTCCAAAATATGCAATAAATTGAACTAGTGATAAATCACGAATTACTTTATGTTCAGCAAATAACTTACGATAATTCAATTTCTAATAAAACCTCTTGAAACATTGCAGAAAAAGATTCTTCATCAGCTTTATTAGGCGTTAAGTAGTTTGTTTTTTTATTTCCTGTATAAAAAAATGCGCACTGATCTTTTATATCTTCACTTATTTTTACAAGAAAATCTGCTTCTCCATAAGGAGAAGTAATTTTTACATTATCATCATTTTTAAAACCACTTGATGGATTTAAATATACATAATTATCAATAGTAAATTGAGAATTTAAAGAGTTTTTACTCTTTCCTGTAATTAGATAGAAGTTTGAAGAAGTTTTATGTTTATATAAAGGCTCAATATCTAACTCTTCAATAAACTCAAAACTTTCAAATTCTTCGTGAACTACAGTAGTATTTTTATAGTAATCAATAATTTCATCTTCACTTTTTAATTCTTTAAATCCAAACTCACTAATCAAGTGCTTAGCTAAGTTATATTCACTTATTGTATTATCTTTTGCTTCTTCAACAATATCTGAGATTGCTTTGTATTCATGTCCATAAGATAGCCTTACATCTCTTTTAGAAAGAAATGATGATGAGGGAATAACCAAATCTGCATATTCACAAGTGTCATTATAAGTAGTTGTAAAACAAACTACAAAACTATTCTTTAAGCCTTCAATTACACTTTTAGTGTTTGGAGCTGATACAACAGGATTTCCACCTTGAATAAATACTAAATCATAAGAAGAAAAATCAACTTGTGCAACTGAAACTTTTTTATTTTTTCCTTCAATTTTTAATTGATTTTCAAAGCCAAATGAAGAATCACTTAAATACCAAACTCCACCTGAATCTTTTTTATGAACTCCTAAATAAGCAGCAAAAGAATCAATACATCTCATAATTTGAGCACCTTCAAAGTACTTTTGAATTCCAAGTCCAACAACAATTGATACTTTTTTATTTTCTACTAGCTCTAAAAGTTCATTCACTTGAGATAAGGGTACTCCTGTTGTTGCTTCATAAGAAACAACTGGCCTATTTCTAGTAATGTCAAAGAACCACTCAGCACCTTCACTGTGATTTTCTAAAAACTCTTCATCTTCCATATCTTGCATATGTGTAAATCGCGATAATAATAAAGCTAATTCATAATCAGTTTTAGGATTAATTTGCATATGAATTTTTGATTTTTTTGCAATATCAGTTTTTATAGGATCAATCGTAACAAAGGTCTTATCTTTTACTAAATTATACATATGTGAAGAAGTTACAGAAAAATTACGTCCCCAAACAATAATAATATCTGAATCAATAAGTTTTTCTATTGGTGGATTAACTACAGCTCCTCTACCTTGCTCAATTCCTAATCCTCCACCGCCATCACATAAACTTCCTTTTGTTAAAACAGAACCATATTGAGTAAAGAAATTTTTAGTTGCACTTTGCATTACACCTAAGTTTCCACTTCCTTTATAAAATAAAGTATTTGAAGCTTCTGTGCTTTTTAATTTATTACTTAATATTTTTAAAGACTCATCTAATGTAATTTCTTTATTTTCAAAAATTGCAGTTTTTAAATTATCTTCTTTTAATAACTGAGCAAAATTCACACAAAGCTTTCCATTAGTAACTATATTATTTTTAGAACCTTTGATATTATCATCAATAACTTCAGCCTGACATGCATCGTAACAGTCCATAGGACATGCTACATTTTTATTTGAATTCAATTTTTACCAATCTTGAAAAAGTTTTTACATTTGGAACTAAAAGTTCTACTTTATATGAAGAAATGTTTTGACTATCTGCAATATTAAAAATTTTATTAATCTTTATATCACTTTTTATACCATCTAAATATACATCTTTTTCTCTTAGTTTTTCTGTTTCTGCAATAGGAACAAATATTTCAAGTTTACCTTTTGATAAATCTTTTGCTTCATAAAGTAGTGTTCCAGGTGTAACATAATCACCTTTTTTAACTGATATCATTGAAATATAATTTGACTTTTCAATTAGTTTCTTATTTTTTATAGTATCTTTTAAGTTCTCTATATTAATAAGCATATCAGCTTTTGAAGATTTAAGAGTTATAACTTTTAGCTTTTGTGTATCTTTTTCAAAAGCTGATTTTGAAGAAACTTTTTTTAATCTATTATAATTATTTGTTTCAATTTCAATCATATCATTTATAAATTTTAATTTATTTCTTGATTGTTGTAAATCCATTTGATTAACTTTTGAATCAAGCTCAATAATAGTTGTATTATTTGCTTTAAAACCTTCTATTTTACTATTTGAGAAAACAACTTTTCCAGCAACAGCTGCTTTTACTTTATAACTTTCTATTGGCTCTAATTTTGCATAATACTCTGCTGCAAATACTGTGTTAATTAATATAAAACATAATATAACTATTTTCATTTAATTTATCCTTATAATTTTAATTCTTTTATTTTTATAATAATATCTTTTTTTAGTAATTTGATATCTTTTTTTTCTTCTAATTTGAAAATTAATTTATCCAAAGAAGAATCTATATTTATATAAACTGCTAAAATCTTTAATAATTCATCTTTATTTTTCGATTTTTTCACCTTCTTTAACAAAGACGTTTCTATAGATTTATTTTTATTCTTATATTTTATAACATAGAAATATAAACCTAATATTAATATTCCTACTAAAAGACCTAATAAAAAGAATATTATTCTATCTTTAGTAGAAACTTTTTCTATAGTTTTGATTACTTCTTTTTGTTCAATCTTAGAACTAGGCTTTTGTAAAATTTTTGTTTGTTTTTCAATCTTTGTTTCTAAAACTTCTATACTTATTTCATTACTTTGTTTTAAAACAACTTTATTTAATTCTTTATCAAAATATTCTAAACTTATTCTCGGAATAGTTATTGATTTATTTGGAATAATTGAAAACACTTTTGTATATGTTCCTTTATACTTTTCATCTTCATATTTAGTTTTTATAATTGGTTTATTTTCATAAACTGTAGCATTTTTTAAATCAAGTTTTATATCTTTAATATCATCAACATTTCCATATCCATTAATCACTAGTTTAAAAGATACTGCTTCACCTTGATTAATCCTTAACTTATTAACTTCAGTTTTTATATTGAACTTACCAATTAAATTTACATTTGAAGGTAAATCTTTTACATTAAATTCTAAATCATTTGAATATATTTTTACACTTGATGTTGCATTTGAAAAGAAAGAAAATGAATTATTTGTTTCAATTATATGTGCATTTATTTTTAAAGGATTTATCTTTAAAATACCACTTTTAAGAGGAAATAATAAAAACTTTAATTCTTGAATAATAAAATCACCCTCTTCATACTGTTTTGAATCATCTAATTGTTTATACCAAAAATTATCAAAATTTGGTTTTTCAAAAGATAAATCAACAATATTAGTATTCTTTTTATATTTAAAAATAAGTGTTAATATAAAGTTTTCATTTACATACAATTCATTTACATCCGCTTTTAATGATAACTCAAAATTTGATGAAATAGTTTTTTTAGGATCTTTCAATACAATTTTTTGTTGTTTTGAAAAATATTCTTTTCCATCAACAACAAATTTTAGATCAGGAAATACGAAATCTTTTGTAGGGTATAAAGAATAGATTTTTTTGATTTTTTTTGTAATTTTACTATTAATTATGTTTGTTGATGTTGAACTTGATACTTCTTGAACAACATAGGAATCTATAGTTTTAAAATCAGGAAAAACAATATCATTTCCTGTAATTTCAATTGAAAACAATAAGGCTTCACCACGAACAACGTCTTTTGGAATATTAAGTTGTACATTTGCAAATAGTGATAGTAAAAAAATAGTTGATAAAATAAAATATTTAATTAAAAACATGGCTAAAAGTTTAATGTTCCTTCTATTGCAAAATTGGCTTTTGAATCAAGTTCTGCATGAGATAGTACAGCAATTTGTAATCCAAACTTCTCATAAATTTCTGATACTCTTTTTCTTAATACAGGATCTACAACCATAGTAACTTTTGAGAAACCTTTAACTTCGATTTCATCTAATAACTCTTTTGTTTTTGTAACTAAGTTATTAATTTCAGCAATAGAAAGCATTAGTTGAGAAACTCCATGTTGCTCTTGAAGCTTTCCAATAAATTGCTGTTCTAATTCAGGCTTAATAGTGATAATATGTAAAACTCCATCTGTATCTTTAAACTTTTCTGTAATTAGTCTAAATAATTTAGATCTAACATGCTCAAGTAAAATATCAGGGGCTTTTGTAAATTCAGCAATATCTGCAATTGCTTCGATAATTGTTAGCATATCTACAATAGGTATTTTCTCATGTAATAAATCTTTTGATACTTTTAGTAAAGCACCATAAGATGTAACTTTCATAGCTTCTTCGATTACAATTGGGAAATCTTTTTTAAGTCTATCAATAATATCTACAATATCTTGTCTTGTAATAATATCTTCTGCATGTTTTTTAATTATTTCAGAAATATGTGTTGAGATAATCGTTGGTGCGTCAACAACTGTAAAACCTTTCATTAAAGCTTCTTCTTTTAACTCAGGTTTTATCCATGTTGCTTCTAAGTTAAATACTGGCTCTTTAACCTTTAAACCTTGAAGTTTTTCATTTCCTAAACCACCCATTGCAAGTAACTTTTCAATTTCAACTTTTCCACTTACTAATGGTATTCTTTTTAAGAATAAACGATATTCATTTGGAGCTAGTGTTGCATCATCAGAAATTCTAATTTGAGGAATAACAAAACCTAACTCTGTTGCAATTGTTTTTCTAATTGCTTTTATTTTATCAAGTAATTCAGAGTTTCCTTGAACTAACTGTAAAAGCCTAATACCTAATTTTAATTCTAAGACTTCAAGCTTCATAATTGTTTCAATAGATTGTTCTTCATTAGGAACAGTTGCTTTTTTCTTTCTATCTTTAAGTGTCTCAATATTATCATCGACTTTTACTTTTGCTGTTTCTGGTTTAAAGAATCTTGTAACTGCATTATCTTTTTGATCATTTATCATTCCAATTGTGTAACCAATAAATACTAACAATAATCCCATTACAACTAATATACCAGTAGGAAAACCAGGTATTAATGAGAATAGAACCATTGATAGTCCCACTAAAATTAAAGACTTACTATCTTTTACTAATTGATTAATTGATTGATCAGCAAATTTTTCTTCGTCCATATTAGAACGAGTAATTATAATAGCAGTTGCAGTTGATAAAACAAGTGCTGGAATTTGAGCAACTAATCCATCACCTATTGTTAAGATTGTATATATTTCACCACTTTGTGCAGCTGACATATCATGTTGGAATATACCAATAAGTAAACCACCAACTAAGTTAACAATAGTAATAATAATACCAGCAACAGCATCACCTTTTACAAACTTAGAAGACCCATCCATAGCTCCATAAAAGTTAGCTTCAGAAATCAACTCTTTTCTTCTTTGTTGTGCTTGCTTATCATCAATAAAACCAGCATTTAAATCTGCATCAATTGCCATTTGCTTTCCAGGCATTGAATCAAGTGTAAATCTAGCAGTTACCTCAGCAACCCTTGTAGCACCTTTAGTTACTACCATGAAATTTATAAGCACAAGGATAATAAAAATGATTACCCCAATAACCATATTTCCACCAACAACAAAGTCTCCAAAAGCAGAGATTATTGAACTTACAGCTTCTGGACCGTTATGTCCTTCACTTAGAATTGACCTGGTTGTTGCAATGTTTAAGGATAATCTAAAAAGAGCCAATATTAATATTATTGTTGGAAATGTTGTTAAGTCTGCAGGTTTTTGTATATATAAAGAGATAAGTAAAATAAGTAAAGATAATGACAATGAGATTATTAAAAAAAAGTCTAAAATTCCTTTTGACAAAGGAACTATAATAATCATTAATATTGCTGCAAATATTGCAACAACAAATAAATCTTTGCTAAATATCTTTCTTATGTTCATATACTATTTTTTATTAAACTATTTTAAAAAATTCACTAATGATAATTCATTCGTTTTCTGAATCGTTGAATATAATGCTGTATAAGTTAATTCTAATGCTTTAGATTCAATTGCTACTTTTGTTAAATCAGCTGCACCAATTTCTTGTGATAAGATATTGTACTGTGTTAATTTAGCACTTACTCTCTCAAGTGAGATTTCAAACATTTGATTTTTAGAACCTAATTCAGAATGAGCAACATTTAATGCATCATAAGAATCAGAAAAAGCTTCCTGACTTTGATTTAAAATATCACTAGCTTCATCATCTGAAATAGTATTACCGTCACTATCTGTTTTATTTAAAGCATTAGTTATTGTATCAAGTAAATCAAAAATATTTGTTCTTGCCTCAAATTTAGTTCCATCTTCAGAACCAACATTGTCAATTGTGTAAGTAGGAGGAGTAGAACCATTATTTGAATCAATTGCCATAATTCCTACTGAATTACCAGAAGAATCAAACTTTTGAATATTATCCACGTTATATGGAGATACCGCCGCTGGTACAGATGTAATATCAGCTTCAACAAATTTCCATACAGATCCATCTTGATCAATAATTACATCATCAGCTTTAAAATTAAGTGCTTCATCTTTCATTGCAGTAGAAGAAGGATAAGACATTATATCATATCCGTTAACTCCTCTCTCTCTATAAGAACCATCATCTACTACTATTTTTCTTGAAATATTATCACCTTGGTAATCAATCTCACCATTAACTTCTTTAAATGGTTGTATAGAACTATCTGAACCTGCAAAAAGATATTCACCTTCAACTTGAGTATTAGCTAAATCCAAAAGGTTTTCTTTAATACCTGCAACATTTAATGCAATTGATTTTCTTCCTTCATCACTTGTTGTATCTGTATTTGCTTTTATTAGTTCTGTTTTAACAAGCTCAAATAACTTTTTCATTTCACCTATAGTTGAATCAGAAACATTATTTTGAGCAGTTGTTCTTTCAATTTGGTATTTTATACCTTCATAAGTTCTAATTCTATCATCAACAAATATTTCTCTTGAATACCCTGATGCATCTTCGCTACCATTATCGATATTTTTACCTGTTGCTATTTGATATGATATTCTAGTTTGTTCTGCATTTAAATTAGATAATCTAAATAACGTTTGTTCTGTTTGATTAATCATTTTAAAACCTTTCTAAGCATTGATACAATTTCATTGAAATCAAATTTTTTATCAGTTCCTTGAATTAAAAATTCTCTGATTTTCTCTTTTTTTTCCATTGCACTATCTAGTTCTGGGTCCATACCTTGTTTATATGCACCAACACGAACTAAAACTTCGTTCTCTTTTATTAAAGATAATACTCTTTTTAACTTTAAAAAGTCATTATAATGCTCTTTATCAACTACTTTGTCCATAACTCTTGAGGCTGATTTTAATAAATTTATTGGTGGGTAAAATCCTTGTTCAGTTAATTCCCTAGTAAGAACAATATGCCCATCTAAAATAGATCTACTTTGATCTGCAATTGGATCATTCATATCATCCCCATCAACTAAGACTGTAAAAAAAGCAGTGATGGAACCTTTTTTATTATTACCAGCTCTCTCCATTAGTTGTGGAAGGAGTGAGAATACAGAAGGCGGATACCCACGACTTACAGGTGGTTCTCCTGTACTTAATCCAATTTCTCTTTGAGCCATTGCAAATCTTGTAACTGAGTCCATCATAAGCAAAACATCATGTCCTTTATCTCTAAAGAATTCAGCTATTGCCATTGCAGTAAAAGCTCCATATTTACGCATTAATGCTGATTCATCTGAAGTTGCTGCAATTATTACAGTATTCTCTAAATTATTATCCAAGTTATAATGGATAAATTCAGGGATTTCACGTCCTCTTTCCCCAATTAAAGCTACAATTTTAATCTGAGCTTCACAGCCTTTTACTATCATTCCCATAAGTGTTGATTTACCAACACCCGAACCTGCAAATATCCCTATTTTTTGACCTTTTCCTGATGTTAGCATGGAATCAATAGATTTAACTCCTGTTGAAAATCTTTCTTCAATTATTCCTCGTTCTAAAGGAGGCATTGAAAGTTTATTTATAGCTGAACTTTCTTCTAAATCTTTTATTTTTCCTACATCATCAATTGGTTCACCCAATGCATTTACAACACGTCCTAAAAGTCCATATCCGCATTTTACAGAAAGACCTTCTTTTTGTAAATAAACTTTATCATATATTCTAAAGCCTTCAATAAAAGAAAAAGGAACTATTGTAAACTCATCATTTGAAATAGAAGCAACCATACCTAAAACAGTAGAGTTATGTTGAACTGATTCTATTTTTACAATATCTCCAACTGCCACTTCTAAACCTACTGCTGTTATTGTTGTTGTTGAAATATTTTTAATTCGTCCAAAGGCAATTGAAAGATTTGTTGAATCGATATTTTTAATTAAGTTTTCAATATCCATTACATCTCATCACACATTTTTTTATATAAACTATCTTTTGTATCTTTTACATCTTTACATTTTTGTATATATTCATCTTTTTTAATTTTATTTCCTAAGGCATCATATAGTTTTAAAATATCATAATAAATTTTTACTTCATCATTTGCTTTTAATCGTCTAGTATTTTCTCTTGATTCTAATAAATAATCAATTGATTCTTGAAGTTTATTTTCATCTTTTGATATCTTTGATAATTCAATTTCTACAAAAGGAGAATAAATATTTGCTTTTAATTCTTTTTGTTTTAAATATAATTTATTTAAAACTTCATTTGCCTTATTTTTATCATCTTTTTTAAGTAAATACAAATAATAATCATAATAGAAATCTACAATTACGGGATTATTTTTATTTAGTTCAATAAAATCCAAATTTTTACTTGTGTAAGAGAAAAACTTATCCAATGAAAGACTATCACCTTTTGATTTAAGTATTTGATATCTATATAAAAACTCTTTAATTAAAACATCACGGTTATCTACCATCTCAACTTTTGCAGAATAGTTTAAGGCATCCTCAATCAAGTTTAAGGAATAAGCCATTCTTTCTAAATAAAGATAAATATTAGGATCTCTACTTGTATTAAAAGTATTTTTTACTTGTAAATAACCTCTCTCATAAGGTACTTCAATTAAGCATTCAAAAAATTTAAATTTTATAGTTTCATCTTCAATTAATTTTTCTAAAGTTTCACTTCTTGAAGTTTTTAATGCTTTATTTAATTCAAAACATTTTCCTGTGTTTAAAAAATCTTTAATCATTTCAATATTTACTTCATCAAAAATTGATTCAATTGATTCATATCCAAATCTTTTTGCAATATTATTAGATATTTTTTTATAAACTTTTTTTGAACGTAATATTAACTTATATTTTTTATCTTCCTTATCATTAATTAGTTCTTGAAGTAATGCTTTTTGTTGCATAGATTCAGATGATTGATATTTTGCAGCAACAACCGTAGGTTTTACTCTTCCTTGCCTCATTAAAATTTCATCAATAAACATTTTTGATTTCTTAGCATAAGCACCTTGTGCATAGTCATTTATAATATCTTTATATAGCTCTTTTGCTTTTTCTAAATAAAAATTTGTTTTATCATACATAAGCATATATGTATTTGCAAGTTTAAATTTAAAATCTTCAATAGACTCATCTTTAGTTGTTTTATTTAATAACTCTTTTAATATATTAGCCGCATGTTCTGGCATATTAGAATTTATAAGTTTAGTAACTTTTTGATTAGCTAAATAAGAATCATTTGCATAATAATCAATATTATTTTTTAATACATTTGAAATTAATTTATTTGCTTTTTCAAAATCTTTACTTGCAATATATACATCAAATAACTCATCAGCGACTACAGTTGCTACCATTTTATCATTAGTTTTTGTTAAAATTGTGTAAAGAATATTAATTGATCTATCATAAGATTTTTGATATTTATAAACTTTTGCAAGTTGAATTTTTCCATATGTTTTAGTAAGTTCATTATCAAAATTATTTATAATAATTTCTGCAAAATATTTAGCATCTTTTGTTTTATTAATTTTTAGCTTTAATTCTACTAATAACATATATGCTTTTGATAAATCAAATTGGTTTATTGATGAAGAATTAATAGCATTTTCAAGTATCTTAGCAGCTTCTAATGAAAACCTTTTTGATTGTTTTTTTAATGATAATTCAGAATATATAATAATCAAATCAGAATCTAATACATTTAATTTATTCTTATCTTTATATGTTTTTATTAAAGCATATGCTTCATCAATTTTTCCATCTCGTGCAAGTAATTTTGCATTTTCAATTATATCAAAACCATCACTAATAGACTGCTTTCTCTTTTCTGAAATTTGTGCACCAGAAGAGTTTATGAAACTATAATAAAAATCCTTTTTTGCATAAAGAAGATTTAATAAAATAAATAGAAGTATTATAATTTTCAAAATTTACCTTTTCTTTTTTAATTCATAAACATAAGAAAATATCTCTGCTAATGCTTTATAAAATTCACTTGGAATTTGTTGTTCTAATTCTATTTGATCATATAAAGATCTCGCCAATGCAGGGTTTTCTATTATTGGTATATTATTCTTTTTTGCAATATCTTTTATTTTTACAGCAATAAAATCAATACCTTTTGCAATCATTTTAGGAGCTGTATCCACTTCTTTATCATATTTTAATGCAATTGCATAATGTGTTGGATTTGTAATTACAACATCAGCATCCGGAACATCTGACATCATTCTTTTTCGTGACATTTCCATTTGAATTCTTCTAATACGACCCTTAACTTGAGGATCTCCATCCATATTTTTAAATTCATCTTTTATATCTTGTTTACTCATACGTAAAGACTTCATATAATAATGTCTTGTAAAATAAAAATCCATTATAGCAAAAATAATTATAATAAATAATATTGCTGCCAAAAAATAAAATGTCATTTGTATCATAGCAGCAATTGATGCAGATGTTTCTAAATCCATCATAGATAAAAATGCTTTATGAGTAAATAAAAATAGTAAGAACATAACAACTACAATAATTGTAAGCTTTGCTGTTAACTTTAAAGCCTCGATTACTTTTTTTAATCCAAAAATATTTCCAAAACCTTTTATAGGATCTAGTTTTTGAAGATCAAATTTTAAAGGAGTTACTAAAAAACCAAATTGCATCCAATTTGTTGCAAACACTAGAACCATTATCAATGCAAATAAAGGAGCTAATGCAGATAAAAAAGTAGTTACTACAGTATAAGTTAAAGAATAATAAACTGAAGAATCCATATCTTCACCTATAAAACCATAAGTAAACATCATCATCTTTTTTATTTCACTCATTGAATATGATGAAAAAAACAATAAATACATCGATCCTAAAGTTAAAATTGCAGCACCTGTTACTTCTGCTGATTTATTAACATTACCTTCTTTTTTAGCATCTTCAATTTTCTTGTCGGTGGGTTCTTCGGTTTTTTCATCTTCATCAGCCATAATAAACCTCTCTATTCAAATTTTGAAATAAAATAATTTGTAAAAGCTTCTGTAAAAACTTCCATACCAAGGATTAAAAATACAAAAATTAATGCAAATTTCAACTGAAAAGTAATAACAAATGGAGAAAAAGCAGGCATTGATTTTGTTCCATATCCATAATAAATATCCATAATAAATCCAATAAAAAATAAAGGCAAGGCAAAAGCAAAAGCAAAAGCAAACATTCTTTTTATTTCATCAATTGCAATTTGTATTCCATCATATGAAAAAATGTCAAAAGTACCTAGATTAATCATTGAAAAACTTTTTATCAAAATTACTAAAGTCATTTCATACATTCCTGTTTGGAAAAATAATACAATAGTAATCCAATATAATAGTCTTGACATAAGACCTTCTTGTGAACCAGTAGCAGGATCAAACATTGTAGCCATAGATAAAGCAGTTGCAAAACCTATAAATTCACCTATTATCCTTACAGATGAGAATATAATATTTATAAACATTGAAGCAACAAGACCTAAAGTTATTTCTGAAATTAATGCAAGTATAAAGGTGTCTTCAGTTACAGAACTTGAGACATTTACTAATGGAAAAATAAAAATGGTGATATAAAAAGCAAAAGCTATTCTTATTGTTGAGCTAATTGCAGTATGTCCAAAAACAGGCATAAAAGCAACAAAAGCTATAATTCTTGCTAATAAAAGTAGAAATTGATAAACAATATCTTCATTTAATAAAGATAAAAATGCTTCCATTACATATAGTCTAAATTTCTATCTTCTGATTCTAAGTTTTTCTCTCTTGATTCTAAGATACTTTGTGTATCAGATTGATTACTAAATGCATGATTTGTATCTTCTTTTTCATCTGATTTATTATTATTTTGTTCACTAGAACTAAAGTCTAAATTAAACTCCGTACCCTCTTCAAATGTTTTATTTAAAGCATTTCTTAAACTATTTTGACTGTCTACAAAAGCATCAAGTGTAGATGTATTAGAAATATTTAAGCTAATGTTTAATCCACTATCTTTATCATTTTTCATAACAATAGCAATGTTTCCTAAAGCACCAGGAGTTAAATTAATTCTAAATGCAGTTATAGGTGGTTTATAGTTTTCATACATTTGTCTAGCAACTTCCGACATCATACTTGACATTTGTTGTCTTGCACCTATAATCTTTGTTTGAATATTGTGAGCTAATACTGGATTTACTGTTAATGAAACTTCATTTTCAACATCTACACTATCTTCCATTATTACTTTACTTGCTTCAACAGACTTTGTGATTAAATTTGTAACTTCATTATGTCTTGCATTATTATTTAAAATGATTTTATCAAGACTATTTTTTCTATCAATTAAATTTATTGTATCTTTTTTAACTTCAGCAGCTTTAGTTTCTAAACTAATATCTTTTAGATTTAAATCTAATTTTTTAGCATTGACTTCAACTTCTTCTGTAGTTGTTGCATTTTTAACTGAATTAATAGCTTCTGTTTTATTTGATAATGCGCTATTATTTATATTATTTTTTTGTGAACTTAAATAGATATTGCTTATTACATCTTTTGAATTATTTATCGTATTAGTATTTTTTAATGTCTTTGATTCTTCATCATTTAAGGAAATTTGGTTTTTTAATGTTTTTGTTTTTTCAATCAAACTATCCATTAAAGTTTTTGGTTCTTCTTTTTGTTTTATTGGCAAAGACTCTACTTCATCTTTAGAAATATTTATTTTTTCATTTACTATATTTTCTTTATTTAATGAAGCTAAATCTTTTCCTAATTTTGTATTATTATTTTCATTTATTTTTAATTCTGGTTTTATATTTATTTCTTCAGAATCCATACTTGTTTGTGATAATTTAATCTCATCTGTACTTTGTTGAACTTGTGTTGTTAAAGTAGTTAATGTTGATTTTAATTGTTCAGGTGTTTGTGTTTGTTGTACAATTTGTGATGTTTCTATAGTTTTTATAGTTTCATTCGTTTTTAATTCAGTTTTTATATTTGTTTCATTTTCTTCTATATTTACTTGTGAAACCTTTACTGTTTCAAGAATTTCTTGGGCTTGTAATGTTTGTGTTGTTGATATTGATGTACTCTGTTGTGTCTGTTGATTTATCTTAGGAATCTCTAAATTTTTTACTTCTTCTTTTTTTACTACATCACTATTTTTTATCTCTTCTTTATTATCAACTATCTTTACTGTTTCATTTGAATCTTTAGTTGTTTGTGTTGTTGGTATTGATGTACTCTGTTCTTTCTGTTGATTTATCCTAGGAGTCTCT
>NYWO01000109.1 GCA_002685075.1 Arcobacter sp. | reverse complement strand
ACGTTCATAATAGCGCCTCCAGGATATCCAAATACTACTTCTACCCCTTCTTGATGTAATGATTCTACAACCATTTTTGCGCCATTCATTTTCATTGTCATTCTCCGTTTTAAAATAAGCAGATATTCTACAAAAAAAAATATTAATTGTGGATTAACATACTTATACTAAATGTAACATTTTAGATTAGTTTTAGTTTAATTAACATATAATCAAAATAGAAACTAATTTAAGGATTTAATTATGGATGTAAGTAGCATTAACAATAATATTAATAACCTTAATCAATCATCACAATTACAGATTGACAAGTCACAACAAAGTAATCAGGTACAAAAAGTTGATAATGAAAGTGCTTCATCTTTATCAATCAATGAATATAATCAAAGAAGAGATGAATTATCATTAAATGTACAATCATTAAACAATGGCATTGCAATAAGTAATATTGCAACTAATGCAATTGATAAACAACAAGACTTTTTAAATAATATTCAAAAAGAACTTGAAGATGTTAAAAGTGATGATAATAAAGTTCAAGATAAAAATGATATTAAACAATCAGTAAATGAAAATCTTAGAAACTTTAATCAAATAGCTTATGAAACAAAGTATAAAAATGAAACTCTATTAAGTCTAGATTATTATGATGAGCAAAAAAGCATTAGTATAAATACAGACGATGCAAACTTTTCTATTGAAAAAACAAATACTCCAGATTTTGCAAATCAAATTTTTGAAACTATTAATAATGCAGATTTAAATGATCCTGAACAATTGGATGCATTAATATCACAAGTTAAAAATAGTTCTGGTGAACTTCAAAATATCTCAGCTGAATTTACTCAATTTGGTCAATCAGTTGAAGGAAATGCTAGAGAGAGTATAAAAGAACAAATTGAATTATTTAATGGTAATAAAATAAATAAAGATAAAAACTTTGGAGAAGAATCAGTAGATTTTTCTAAAAACAACATTTCATCAAATCTTGGATACTTAGCAGCATCTCAAGCTAATATTGTACAAGCACAAAGTGTAAGGTTATTATCTTAACCTTCACACTTTTGTTTTAAACAGTGATTAATAGCAACACCTTCTCTTAACCCATCATCTAAAACAATTGACTCATTTTTTTCTAAAACTTCAAAAATTGCTCTATATATATAAATCCCTACTTGAATAAACTCAACTTTTCCACGTCCTACCAAGTTAGTAATTTCTTCTTTTGTTGAATTTTTAATAATATCTAAACAGTTGCTTAAATCTTTTAAATCAACGATTGTACCATTAACAATATCTTTATCGTAAGAGAAATAATCTTGTCCTAACTTAACTGCAGCAATAGTAGTTGGTGTTCCTGCAGTTGCTACAAAAGTATATTCACCAAGGTTTAGATGTAAAGAATCTAAATGTTTTTTAATCTCTATTTTTTTTAAATCTAAATCTTTATGTAAATCATGGTGTTCTAAAAACTCTTGAGTCATTGTAACTATTCCAAAATCAAAACTATGAGAGACATAATCATCTTCTGTATTTACAATAATCTCAGTAGAACCACCACCTATATCTAAAAGTATAAACTTTGAAGAATTAATTTTTTCTCTTTTTAATGCTTGTTTTACAGCAACTAAAGTAAGTCTTGCTTCTTCAAGTCCATCAATAATTGTAAATTTAACACCAGTATTTTCTTTAATATTTTTTAGAACCTCTTGATTATTACTAGCTTTTCTCATAGCTGCAGTTGTTACAGCAACAGCAATACTAGGTTCATATTTTACTTTTTCAATTGATTGTTTTAAAGCTTTTATTATTCTTTTTTGTGCAGCATTAGATATAAGTCCTGTATCTACTAAACCATCCGCTGTGCCAACTACTTCATGATAATCACTTATAACCTCATGGTTTAAGCAATCATATTTTAGAACTCTAAAAGAATTAGAGCCTAAATCTATACTTATGACTTCATTATTCATTTATATTCAAATCTTATAAATGAGGTATTTTAATTTTAGAATTTAATAAATATCCAATAATTATCATTAATCCTAAAACAACATTCTCATGTATAAATCCAGTTAAGTAAATCAGATATACAAGCCATAATAATATTGCTCCTAAAGGTGTTGGAATACCAACAAAATGCTTAGCAACTTGTCCTTCTTCTGAATTTATGTTAAATTGAATTAATCTTCTTAAACCAGAAATAACATAATAAACAAATACAAATATAATTAAAGGTGTATAAAGCATTAATTCTTTTGTATCAATAACTGCAAAATATATAAACATTGTTGGTACTATTACAAAAGATAAAAAATCAGCATAGGAATCTAATTGAATTCCAAATTCAGTAGAAAGTTCATACTTTCTTGCAATTTTTCCATCAATGATATCAAAACCACCTGCAAGCCATGCAAAAAGTGCTGCTGCAAAAAACTCTTGATGAGTCAAGAAATAAATTGCGAAAATTCCTGATGCAATATTGAAAAAAGTTACAATATTTGCTAAGTTAAAATGGTTATATTTATTAAATAAAAAAGACATTATTCTCCCTTGAATATATGGTATTGGTTTCTACCATTATGTTTTGATTTATAAAGACAATCATCTGCTCTTTTATAAAGTTTATTAGCAGAGATATATGTATTAGGTCTATATATTATAGCACCTATTGAAATAGTGATAACATCTGAAATTTCGCTAGCTTTATGCTCAATTTTTAAATCAACAATTTTTTGATTTATTTCTTTTAAACATGACTCTAAAATCTTCATATCAATATCAAATAATATCACACCAAACTCTTCACCACCTAATCTAAATACAAATTCATACTTATTATCAAAATATTTTTTTAAAGAATTTGCAACTTTTTTAAGTGCTTCATCACCTAAATCATGACCATAAGTATCATTATATTGTTTAAAAAAATCAATATCAAACATTATAAATGCACATTCCCAATTATTTGCATTTGCAATAAAAACCATATTATCAAATATTGTATCAAAATATTTTCTATTATATAATTTTGTCATTGAATCTGTAATTGAATCAATTTTATATTTAGTATTTAAAACTCTTAATTGATTGTCTTTTTTAACAAGTTGATAAATTATATATGCAACCATTGCAAAAGTTAATACTAAAATAAGAGAAAGATTAAAAAACAAATATTCTTTCATTGTTTTATACTCTTCTAGAAAAACTTTTCTTTGTTTAAATGCTATTTTTGTTTCATATTCTATTAAAAATTCTACTTTCTTTACAATTTCTTTAAAGATATGTAATTTGTTTATTTTAAATGTAGCTTTTAATGCTTTATCAACATTATCAATAACATTTCTTTCTTTTTCATTTTTGTAAGAATTATAATAATAATCCCATTCGTCTAAAATGAGTTTTTCTTCTTTTTTGAAATCACAAATATATTTCATAGTCCTACAAGAGATTATGGATTTATAATTGTTTTTAATATTATTAAGCTTTACAATTGGCACAAAATTACCAAAATAAAGACTGTCAATTTGTGATTTTAATTTATCTATTTGAGAGTTAAACAAAAGTGATGCCCCTATTAATGCAAAAAGAACAACTAATACTAAGAGTATTAACTTGAATATAACTGACTTGAATAGCTTAAATTTCATCACGCAATTTTATCTTAAATTTATTTAACTAAGATTAATTAAGACTTAGATATAATCGCGAATATATAGATATTCAAATTAATAATGAAAGGTTTAGAATTTGTTAAATATAAAAGATACTTTTATAGGGAAAAACGCGAAAAGTGATATTTTATCAGGACTTGTTGTAGCTGTTGCACTTGTTCCAGAAGCTATTGCATTTTCATTTATCGCACAAGTTAGTCCAATTGTTGGATTATATGCTGCATTTATTTTAGGATTAATCACTGCTTTAATGGGTGGAAAACCTGGAATGATTTCAGGTGCAACTGGTGCTGTTGCTATTGTTTTAGTTGGGGTTAGTTTAGCGGCTAAGGAGATATTAATAGCTCAAGGTTTAAGTGGTGATGCACTGTCTCTTGGAATAGTTCAATATATTACTCTTACTGCTGTTGCAGCAGGAGTTATACAAATTGCTATTGGTGCTT
This sequence comes from Arcobacter sp., assembly GCA_002685075.1. GTDB lineage: Bacteria > Campylobacterota > Campylobacteria > Campylobacterales > Arcobacteraceae > Poseidonibacter. Next base: position 11,775 of record NYWO01000109.1, on the reverse strand, counting down.
TTAAAATGGGTAAATTTATTCGTTTAGTTCCACAGCCTGCACTTCATGGTTTTGTAAATGGTTTAGCAGTTGTAATTGCTACTAGTCAATTTAAGTTTTTAGATGGTGCTGGAATAATTATGTATGTAATAATAATTGGTACAATGGCAACAATGTATTTCTTACCAAAATTCACAGCAGCAATTCCAGCTGGTCTTATTGTAATTATTGTATTTACACTTGGTGTTTATATAACGGGGGCAGATACTAAACTTGTTGGTGATTTAGCGAACTTAACTGAGTTTAAAGGACTACTACCAAGTTTTCATATTCCTGATGTTATTTTAGATTATGAAGCTTTAAAACTAGTACTTCCTTATGCAGTAATTGTAGCACTTGTTGGTGTTATTGAATCTCTTTTAACACTTTCTGTTTTAGATGAAATTAGTGGTACTAGAGGTAGTGCAAATCAAGAATGTATCGCACAAGGTACTGGAAATATTACTTGTGGTTTATTTGGTGCAATGCCTGGATGTGCGATGATTGGACAATCAATTATTAACTACACATCAGGGGGACTTGGACGACTTTCAGGAGTTGTAGCTTCTGTTGGTCTTATTTTACTTGTAGCAACGCTAACAGATCTTTTAAATATTATTCCCGTAGCTATTTTAGTTGGAATTATGTTTATGGTTTCTATTGGTACATTTGAATGGAGTTCTTTTGCAAGAATTACTAAAATGCCTAAAAGTGATGCCTTTGTTCTTGTAACTGTTACAGGTATTACAATAGTTGCAGATTTAGCAATTGCAGTCATTTCAGGTGTAATTATTTCTGCACTTGTATTTGCATGGAAACATGCAAAAGTAACAGCTAAAACACATAGAGAAGATGATGGTACAAAAATATATGACTTTGATGGACCATTATTTTTTGGAAGTGTAACAGCTTTTAATGATAACTTTGATATTAAACATGATCCAGAAAATGTTATATTAGATTTTAAAGATGCAAGAGTTATGGATATATCAGGAGTAGAAGCAGTTGATTCAATTACAAAAAAATATCTTGAAGCTGGTAAAACAATAAAAATTAGACATTTAAGTAGTGAATGTAAATCTATTATGAAAAATGCTGGACAATTTTGTACTTATGAAGAAGATGATCCAAAATATAAAGTAGCCTACGACTACTAAAAAAAGCCCACTTGGGCTTTTTTTATAAAACACTCAATACAATCACTTTACAATTAAACACTATTTGTGATAAAATAATTCATAAACAATTTATAAATAGAGTACATTATGGAAATAAATAATAATTTTAATACCATTTCATCTTTAAATCAACAAATAGCTGTAAAAAAAGCAGAACTAGCTAGTATTGATAAAAAAGAAGATGAAAAATCTTTATTTGAAAAAAATGATAGTGTTAATATTGTAGGGAAAAACTATGATGAAGAAGATTATAAAAGAGTTCTAGATAAATATAAAGATCTTGATGCCAAAGTTCGTACACATGAACAAGCACATGCCTCAGGGGCACCTACAACTGCTCCTATTAATTATTCATATCAAGTAGGACCTGATGGTAAAGTTTATGCAAGTGGGGGAAGTGTTAGATTTGATACAAGTATTCCAAAAGATGAAGCAGCTGCAAGTGTAAAACTAGATAAATTAGCCAATGCAGCTTCTGCACCAGCAGAGTTAAGTGCTGCAGACAGTGCAATATCAAGAACTGCAAACTTAAACAGACTCTTATTACAAAATATAGAACAAGGAGTAGATTATGCAAATTAATAATAATGTTGAAACAATGGTATCAGCACAAGTTCAAATAGCTGATAAAGTTAGTAAAATTGCAGAAGTTGCTAATGTAGTTGGTGATCCAGCATTACAAGAAGTAAGTCAAGATTTAATAGATGCAATTGCAGGACAAATTCCTGAAATTATATCTTATCAAGCAAATGCTGAGGGTATTAAAACTCAAGATGCAGTTACAGATATTCTACTAAATATAAAAGCTTAAATATAAAGGATTAAATAATGAGTAAAATAAATGTAGTTTGTCCATCTTGCTTAAAAGTTAACTCTATCCCTAAAAAAGATTCTTATGCAAAAGCAAATTGTGGGTCTTGCAAAAATTCACTTTTAACTACCACTCCAATAGAACTTGATGAATCAAATTTTGACCATGTTATTGTAAACTCTGATATTCCAGTAATTGTTGACTTTTGGGCACCTTGGTGTGGTCCATGTAAGATGATGGCACCTATATTCACAGAAGTGGCAGAAAAGTATGCTTTAAAAGCTTTATTTGTAAAAGTAAATACAGAAGCCCAGCAAAATTTAGGTGCAAAATTTAATATTAAATCAATTCCTACGATTGTTGTTTATAAAAATGGTGTTGAGAAAGAAAGAGTAAGTGGAGCACTTGACCCACTTAGATTATCAAATCTTGTAAATGAGAGTTTATAGAAACAATTAGTTTGTTTCTATAAATTTTTTTAAATCTTCTAATTGTGTTTCATTAAACACTTTAATTCCATTTTCATCTAAAAGTCTAGCTGTTAATCCTTGACCTTCAATTAAGGTATTTGAAAATGTTCCATCATATATTTCGATATTTCCACATGATGGAGATTTTGATTTTAAAAGTGCAACTTTAATATCATCATCTTTACATATATCAAGTGCATTTTTAGCTCCAATTAAAAAAGGGATAGTTACATCTTCTTCATTGTTTCTTTCCACTTTAAATGGTTTTGTAGCACTTACAATTTCAGCAGGTAACCTAGGAACTCCAAGCCCTCCTGAAACTTCAGGACAGAATGAATATATTTCATTATCACATAGAATATCCATAAATATTTCTTTTTGAGAAAAAGTAAATGATGCACCCATAGCTATTGATGAATTATTTCCATCATATCTTACATCTTCACCTAAAAGACAAGAAGAGACTAAAACTTTCATATATTAATCTTCATCTTCAATAATTCTATTTAAATCTTCTTTTTTGAAGAAAGTTGCAGGTTGGAAATTTGAAAATGCCGCTTTCATAGATACAAATATTTGAGGATTATCTGCTTCTAATTTAGCTAATAACTCTTTAGTAGTAGCTCTTGCATGTGGCATTTTAACATCAAATCTAAGTCCTGGACATGCCTCATCACCAATTACATTGATTTCATTTTTATCTGCAAACGCTCGTAATTGTCTTTCTCTACAAAAAATCAAAGGACGAATTACTTCGAGTCCATTTTCAGCTTTATATATAGGAGGCATTGTACGCATTGTACCATTGTAAAAGAAGTTCATAAAGAATGATTCCATTGCATCATCTAAGTGATGACCAAGAGCTACTTTATTATATCCTTGCTCTAGTGCTGCTGTATATAAATACCCTCTTCTCATTCTTGAGAAAAATGAACAAAATGAAGAATTCTTTCTAATTTTTTCACCAGCTAACTCAAAAATTTGTGTGTCTATGATTTCATGTTCAATTCCATGTTCTTTACAATGATCAGCTAAAAATTGTACTTGTTCACCCATTCCATATGTAACTGTAACTGCTTTAAAATCGAAATTATAACGCGCTACTTTTTTCATTCTATTTAAAGTATGTAATAAAGTTAAAGAATCTTTTCCACCAGAAAAGCCTATAAGTACTTTATCACCCTCTTTTATTAATTCATATTCAGCATTAGTCTTACCTACCAATGAAGATATTTTTTTACTTAATTCAACCAATATATAAATCCTATATTAAATTTCTGCAATTATATCTAAATGTTTTTATAAAAAAGTAAAAAATAATGATTTTTTTACCAATCTTTTATGTAAATACTATATAATTTCAAATTAAACAACTAACTATAAGAAGAGCTATAATAATGACAAAAGAAGAAGAACAAGAATTTAGAGAAAAAGTTACACAGACAATCTTTCCTTTAGTAAACAATATGACAGAAGATCAAATAAAACAAATTATGATTTCTGTGGAAAATAGCAACCCAGAACTACCTGTTGGTTTTGCAGATATGTTATTTCAACAAATAATGGTTTACAAATATAATAAATAATAAATTACTAAATCTTACTTGTACATAAGATTTAGCTCTTTAAATTATATATTAATCAATTATGTATAATTATAAATATCTTTTATAGTTAATAAAAGCTATTTCACTTGGATATATCCATATAAAACAAACTTAAAAATAATTAAAAGGTTTTTAAAATCAGAATTACAATATCAGTAAAAGAATTAAAAGTTTTGCAAGAATTATGTAGAGAACATGGTCAAGCCGATCTGTATAAAAAGCTTCATATTGAAGAAGAGAAATACCATAGAAGTATAACAGAGAAGAAAACAAATGCTACAAAAAAAGCTACAAAGACAAGACAAGAAGTTGCAAAGAAAAAAATAGAAGCCTCTGTAAATATGATGCGAATGTTTAATCAAAAAATAACTATTTATTCAGTTGCAAAAGAGGCCCAAGTAAGTTATAATACTGCTTTAAAATATAAAGAGTATATTATAAAGAATTCAAAATAATTAGGAAAAATCATGAGAGAATTTATAAACTATGATAAATCATTAGAAATATTAAACAATATAAAACTAAATAAACCAACTACTCAAAAACTTTTTATCATTGATGCAATTGGAAAAGTAATTGCAAATGACGTAATAGCAGATCATAATAGTCCAGAACTACCAACTTCTGGCATGGATGGTTATGCTATAAGATTTGAAGATATAAAAGATGAAACACTTGTAATTATTGATAAAAATCCAGCAGGAAGTGTAGTTGAATCAACTGTTAGCTCTGGTGTTTGTATTAAAACTTTTACAGGTTCATTAATGCCTCAAGGAAGTGATACTTTAGTTCCAATTGAAAATGTAGAAGTAATTGGATCTAGTATTAAAATTACTAAAGATGTACCTTTTGGATTTGCTACAAGAGCTATTGGAGAAAACTATACAAAAGATGAAGTACTAATTAAAAAAGGTACTGTTATTGGCTTTGCTGAAGTTGGAGTATTAGCTTCTTTAAATATCGCTCAAATAAATGTTATTGTAAATCCGACGGTTGCAATTGCTAGTACAGGAAGTGAAATCCTTGATTTAGGTGAAGTTCAAACAAATGAAGCACAAATTAGAAGTTCAAATCATTTAACAATTGAAGCTTTATGTAAGAAAAATGGTGCAAATACACTTCAAATGGGAATAGTTGAAGATGATATAGAATCAATCACTAATTTACTTGAAACTGCTTTACAAAAAGCGGATATTGTTGTAACAACTGGGGGTGTTTCAGTAGGAGATTATGATTTTGTTCAAGATGTAATAAAAGATAAACTTAATGCACAAGTATTATTTCATGGTGTTACAATAAAACCAGGAATGCATATACTAGTTGCCATTAAAGATGGTAAAACTATTATCGCACTTCCAGGATTTGCATATTCATCAACTGTATGTGCTATTCTTTATGTATTACCTCTAATTTATAAGTTTAGAGAAGCGAAGGAATCACTACCAATTGTAAAAGCAAGAATAAATGAAGATTTCCCTAGAAAAATGCCAAAAACAGTATTTACAGCATGTAATGTAGAGTATGTAAATAATGAATATACTATTAATTTTGATGGAAAGAAAAAAGGAACAAGTGCTATTTTAACAAATATGCTTGAAAATCCAGCTATTCTAATCCAAAAAGAAGATTGTGGAGATATTAAAGCTGGAGATTTAGTAGATATATTACTTTTAAATCAATTAAAGTAATATATCTTTATTAGACCTTTAGTTTTTAAACGTATTACAAGAGGCCAAAGAGCCTGTTATAAATCCTTTATTAAACCATGCCATTCTATTTTTAGAAGAGCCATGAGTAAAGGAATCAGGAACAACGTAACCTTGTCCTTTCTTCTGTAGTGTATCATCACCAATTGCACTTGCTGCTCTTAAAGCTTCTTCAATATCTCCCTGTTCTAATGAGTTAAAATTCTTCTTACTATAATGAGCCCAAATACCTGAATAACAATCTGCTTGTAATTCTACTTTTACTTGTAAAGCATTTGCAGCTATTTTACCTACATCTTGTTTTGCTTTATGAACTTTTGAAATAGTTCCAGTAATATTTTGTACATGATGTCCTATTTCATGAGCTATTACATAAGCTTGTGCAAAATCTCCAGGAGCATCATGCCTTTTTGCTAATTCCTCAAAAAAAGATAAATCTAAATATACTTTTTCATCCCCAGGACAATAAAAAGGTCCAGTAGCAGATGAAGCAAAACCACAAGCACTTTGTACAGAATTTCTAAATAAAACTAATTTAGGTTCCTTGTAAGTAACTCCATGTTTTTTAAATACCTCACTCCAAATATCTTCAGTTTGTGCTAAAACTGCACTTACAAACTGCGCATTTCTATCATCTTCTAAACTGTTAACAACTTGATTTGAAGAATTATTCTGTGTTTGTGTTAAATTTAAAAGAGCTAAGGGGTTATATCCCATAAAATATGCAACAACTCCTATAACTAAAACTATTCTTCCTATTTTAGTTCCTATTAACATTTTTATTATAGGAAGAAGCATCATCATTGAACCTCTTTGATTTGAACCAAAGTTCATTCCTGATTCGCCTCTTTTATCTTCAATATTTGAACTACGCCTATTATCTTCCCATTTCATTTTATACCTTAAACTTATTTTCTTTTGAAAAAGTCATTTTATTTAAATTTGTTTTTTGATTGTTGTTTTTTAGAATCGATGATTTCTTATCATTTTCTTTAATATTATCTTCTTTACTTTTTCTATATAAACGTGGCTTAATTAAATAATATGACATTAAAGCTAGCATTATAAAAGATGCGATTTGTGAAAATAATGAAGAGTGTTCAATATCATTTGCGAAATTAATTATATTTACATTACCAAATAAAAAATCATAAATAAAAGCAAAAACAAAAGATAAAATAGCAATTGTTGATACGTATACAATTAAAGATGTTTTACCAAGTGTTTTATAAACTACACTCATTGTTATTGCACTTGTAGCTGGTCCTGCTGTTAAAAAAATAAAAGCTGCTCCACCACTCATACCCTGGAGTATAAAAGCTGCTGCAATTGGAAGTGAGGCAGTTGCACAAACATATAAAGGCATTGCAAATATTAAAATTACAAAATATGTTAAAATTTGATTTTCAAAAAGCATTGAAGCATAATCTTTTGGCATAAAAGTAGTAAATAATGCTCCTAGAAGTAAACCTATAAATAAAGGCTTAACCATATCTTTAAATAATGTCACATATGCATAAGAGAATGCATTTTTAAAAGAAAATTTATTATTTGAATTTTGAGAAGTAGAAGAACTTGAACATGAACTTTCAGTACAGCATGATTCTATGACTTCACTTGTTTTTACATCTAATGGTTTTTCTTTTTCAACAAAATTTTGTACAAGTCCAACAATTATTGCAATAATAACAGAAGAGATAACTCTAAAAATTGTAAATACTAAACCAAAAAAAGAAAATGTTGCAAGAATAGAATCAACACCTGTAATCGGAGTTGAGATTAAAAAACTTTGAACTGCCCCCTTACTAGCACCCTCTTTTCTTAAACTTTGAGCTAAAGGAATAACAGAACAAGAGCAAACAGGAAGTGGAATTCCAAATAATGTAGCTTTTAAAACAGAAGATATAGAGCCTTTTCCTAAATGCTTATTAACAAAATCATTAGGAACTAACTGCTTTAATATTCCTGCAACTAAAAGGCCAAATAGAATATAAATAGCCATTGCGTCTAATAGTATCAAAAAATTATTTGCAAAATCTACAACTAATTCCATATTTTACTCCTTAGTAATACGTTTAGTATTTATTTGTTTTTTAGGTTTTACACCTAGTTCTAAAAATTCTTCAGATCTTTTTATAAGATTTCCATTACCAGTTGATAGTTTTGAAAATGCGTTATTGTAAGCTTTTTGTGTCTTATTAATATTTAAGCCAATATCTTCAATATCTTTTATAAAACCGTAAAACTTATCATATAAATCCGCTGCTTTTTTAGCAATAATCTCAGCATTTTCATTTTGATGTTCATTTCTCCAGATATTTTCAATTGTTCTTAATGTAACAAATAATGTTGAAGGAGATACCAGCATAATATTATGTTCAAATGCCATTTTAAATAAGTCTTTATTTTCATTTGATGCCAGTAAAAAAGCACCTTCAATTGGAATAAACATTAACACAAAATCTAATGTTTTAACACCTTCAATATCCTCATATTTTTTGGAACTTAGACCTTTTATATGATTTGTTAATGATTTAAGGAGCTCTTTACTAGCTAACTCTTTTTTAGTTTTATCATCAGTTTTTATATATGCTAAATAAGAATTTAACGAAACTTTAGAATCAATAATAATATCTTTTTGTGATGGAAGATGTACAATTACATCTGGTCTTAATGCCTTCCCATCCTTATCTGTATATGAGCCTTGAGTATCATACTCTTTACCTTCTCTAAGACCTGTTTGATCTAGAATTGAAGATAAGATCATTTCACCCCAATCTCCTTGAGTCTTATTTTCACCTTTTAAAGCTTTTGTTAAATTAATAGCATCTGATGAAATTTTATTGTTTAATTCTTTTAACGTTTTAATCTCTGTTAATAAAGATGTTCTTTGTTTTGTTTCTTCACTATAGATATCATTTGCTCTTTTCCCAAATGATTCTAATTGGTCTTTAAATGAAGTTAAAACTTGAGTTAAATTAAGATTAGATTTTTTTTGATTTTCATCAAAAAGTTTATTTGCAAGATTTTCAAACTCTATTTTCATCTGAACTTTTGATTCTTCTAATAAAGTAATTCTTTCATTTAAATTTTCTTCTTTAGTCTTAGCCATCTTTTCTTGATTAGATAATTTTAATTCATAATTAGCAGTAATATTATCCAATGTTTCATCTGTATGTTTTTCTAAAGTTCTCAGTTTATCTTCAAGACTTTCTTTTATTGATTTTTTCTCTTCTTCAAGCTTTCTATTTGAAGTATTTAAAGTATTTATTTGTCCTTCATAAAAACTATGATTTAATTCAATTTTTTCATTTAAAGCTTTTAATTTTAATAAAGCTTCATTTTGAAGATTATCAAATCTATTTTGGTATTTCTGTTTTGATAATTTTAATATCAGTATGAAAACAGAAAATATACCAAGAAGTGAAATAATTAAAGCTAGATAACTAACTTCAATTATTCCATTATTTATCATATTCAAATTCTTGTTTTAAAGCTTCGTCTGAGTTATTATTTACATCATAACCTAATTCTTTAAATCTTTCAGTCAAAGGTGGATGTGAGTAATAAAAGAATATATATATTGGATGTGCTAATGGAAATGATTTATTTTCATTTGCTAATTTTAATAAAGCATTTACTAAATCATCTTTTGAAGATAAGTTTGAACCAAACTCATCTGCTGCATATTCATTATGTCTTGAGATAAGTGAAATTAAAGGCATTAAGAAAAATGACAAAATTGGAGAAAATATCAAAAATATAACTATAATTGAAGATGCTTCCTGATTTAATGATAAACCTAAAAACAACTCTTCAGGTAAATTACCAAAAATAGCAAAGAATACAAACATAACAAGTCCCATAATACCAATGTTTTTAAGAATATCACCATTTTTAAAATGACCTAATTCATGCCCTAAAACAGCTAATAATTCATTATGAGAAAGTTTTTCAACTAATGTATCAAATAGTACAACTCTTTTAGTACTTCCTAAACCACCAAAATACGCATTTAATCTATTATCTCGTTTACTTGCATCAACTGAAAATACTCCTGAACTTTTAAAGCCAACTTCATCTAAAAGTTTTTCAATTTTTCCTTCAAGTTCTTTATCTTTTAACTTTTCAAACTTATCAAACATTTTATCTCTAATTACTGGATAAAGCATGTTGATTAAGATAATAATTCCAAAGATAAAAACAAAGCCCCAAATCCACCATGTAGGAAAGGACTCAATAATAAATGCAATTCCTGCAATTACAATTGAACCTAAAACTAAAAATAAAGCTGCTGTTTTAATTGTATCTTTGATGTATAAATCAACTGTCATATTAGAGAAACCATATTTTTTATCTAATTTAAATGTTGAGTATAATTCAAAAGGCAATGTTAAAATCCAATTGATAATAATAAATGAGTTTACAAATAAAATTGCTTTTAGCCAGAATGACTCAGCAGTAATAAAAGAATCTAACACAGATAAACCAAAGCTTATCCACATCATAAATATTAAGAAGTCGTAAAAAGTAGATAATATAGAAACTTTTTCCTTCTCAATCGAATAATTAGCAGCAACTTTATATTTAGATTCCTCTAAAATAATTGGCTGTAAATCTTTTGCTTTTTTAATAAAATCAACTTGCATAAATGAAGTATATATATTAAATAAAAAGTATAAACAATATGCAATAACAAATATTTCTAACACTAAATAATCCTTTTTAAATCTATAATTTTAAGTCAAATATTACAATATTTTTACTTGAATTTCAGTAAAAAATATAGTGTATCTTATACTTATACTTTTTAAATTAAAATTTATTTAGAAAATTTAACATTTTATCTATTGTCATTTTATCTTTTGTAAATAATACAAGTTCGTAATTATCTTTGAATGATTCTTTTGTCCAGTTTATACTACCTAGAACTGCTATTTTTTCATCAAAAACTGCAACTTTTGTATGTAACTTTTTATCAGCTATTTTTACAATTATTCCATTTTTCTTAAAATATTTATATAATTTATCATCTTTTTTAACTTTTGATTTATCTAATATTATTTTAATATTTACACCATTTTTTGAAGAATCAACTAATTGCTTTGCAAACTTTTTATAAGAGAAGTTATACATTGCTATTGAAATACTTTTTTTAGAATTTTTAATCAATGAAAGAATGTAATCTTTAGTTTCTTTTGTCTCTTTTGGTAAGAAATAAACTTCATTTACACTAGTTAAAGAAACTAACCTATTATCTTTTGCAAAAAGGTTAAAAGATAAAGCAATAATTAATAGTGATATTTTAAGAAAAGACATTTATTAATTCCTTTGGTATTCTATGTGGTTTAAAATCTTTAAGATATGCTAATTTAAATTTACCGGTAAATAAAACTTCTCCATCTCTTAAAACTTCTTGATAAACAATAATTGATGCAGCTTTTTTTTCAATAAGCTCACAAGTTACACTTAATTCATCTGCGAAAACTGCTGATTTAATATAATCAGCATCTACATGTTTTACTACAAAAAACTCATTATCATTATGTGGAGACATTCCTTTTTTAAAAAACATATCAGAACGTGCTCGTTCGCAAAACTTTAAATAATTTGCATAATAAACAACACCACCAACATCTGTATCTTCATAATAGACTCTTATTTTCACCTAGTAACCCCTATTGTAAATCTTTTCAAAATTGAAAATATTTATATCAATTTTATTATTGAATTATACATAAAAGAAGCATATTATATGATGAGTTTTTAACTTAAGTATAATTGTAATGATTGATTTTAATATCTTGAAGCATATTTCTAGCAGTATTTTACAGTAGAGTTTAGTAGTAATATATCATTACTAAATCATACAAATTAAATAGAATCATACAGCCTCTTTTATTATAATCTATACTTATATTTTAAAATAAGTAATTCTTATTAAATTTAAGCATGGTTTAATTTTTACTATATTACAATACTTTT